>DGHP01000078.1:0-25454 GCA_002392705.1 Lachnospiraceae bacterium UBA3845
TGGTTGATTTTTACGATTATCTGGAGATCCAGCCGCTCGGGAACAACATGTTCCTGACCGTTCCGAAATATGACAAGAACGGGGAACTGAAAAACGAACCGAAGACCGTGGAAGATCTGAAAAATTACAACCGGAGAATCGTGGCGCTGGGAGAACAGTATTCCAAGCCGGTGGCGGCGACCTGCGACGTTCATTTTCTGAACCCGGAGGATGAGATCTACCGCAGGATCCTGCAGTTTGCCCTGGATTATGACGAGGCGGATGACCAGCCGCCCCTCTATCTGAGAACGACGGAGGAGATGCTGAAGGAATTCAGCTACCTCGGCGAGGAGAAGGCCTACGAGGTGGTGATCAGAAATCCCAATATGATTGCCGATCAGGTCGGGCGCTTCTCGCCCGTCAGACCGGACAAATGTCCGCCTGTCATCCCGAATTCGGACGAGATGCTGACCAGAATCTGTTACGACAAAGCCCATGAGATCTACGGTGACAAGCTGCCGGAAATCGTGGAAGAGCGCCTGAAGAGGGAACTGAATTCCATTATCTCCAACGGCTTCGCGGTCATGTACATCATTGCCCAGAAGCTGGTCTGGAAATCCGTGGCAGACGGCTACCTGGTGGGATCCAGGGGATCCGTCGGTTCTTCCTTCGTCGCGAATATGGCCGGAATTACCGAGGTGAATTCCCTTCACCCCCATTATCTGTGCCCCAGCTGCCATTATGTCGATTTCGATTCCGAGCTGGTCAGAAAATTTGACGGAATGGCGGGCTGCGATATGCCGGACCGGGACTGCCCGAACTGCGGGACAAAGCTCAAGAAGCTTGGTTTCGATATTCCTTTCGAGACCTTCCTCGGCTTCAAGGGCAACAAGGAGCCGGATATCGACCTGAATTTTTCGGGAGAATACCAGTCCAAAGCCCACAAATATACGGAGGTGATCTTCGGGGCCGGACAGACCTTCCGGGCCGGTACGGTCACGGGCGTCGCGGACAAGACAGCCTTCGGCTATGTGAAGAAGTATTTTGAGGATCACGGGGAGAACAAGAGGACGGCGGAGGTGGTCCGGATCGCGAGCGGCTGCGTGGATGTGCGCAAGTCGACGGGACAGCATCCGGGCGGGATCATCGTTCTTCCCTACGGGGAGGAGATCAATACCTTTACGCCGGTCCAGCATCCCCCGAAGGATGAGAATACCATCACAACTCATTTTGACTACCACAAGATTGATCACAACCTGCTGAAGCTGGATATACTGGGCCATGATGATCCGACCATGATCCGGATGCTGGAGGATCTGACGGGGGTGAAAGCGGTCGACGTTCCTCTGGACGACCGGCAGGTGATGACTTTGTTCCAGAATACGGATGCCCTTGGAATAAAACCGGAGGATATCGGCGGCTGCCCGCTGGGATCGCTGGGAATTCCGGAGTTCGGAACTGAATTCGCCATCCAGATGCTGGTCGACACAAAGCCTCAGTACCTGTCAGACCTGGTCCGGATCGCGGGCCTTGCCCACGGGACCGACGTCTGGCTGGGCAACGCCCAGGACCTGATCATGAGCGGGACCTGCACCATCTCAACGGCCATCTGCTGCCGTGATGACATCATGATTTATCTGATCGGCAGGGGGCTTGACCCGGAGATGTCCTTCATGATCATGGAGAAGGTCCGCAAGGGCAAGGGCCTGACGCCCGAATGGGAGGCGGAGATGAGAAAGCATGATGTGCCGGAATGGTACATCAGTTCCTGCAAGAAGATCAAGTATATGTTTCCGAAGGCCCACGCCGCGGCCTATGTCATGATGGCGTGGAGAATCGCCTGGTACAAGATCAACGAACCTCTTGCCTATTACGCGGCTTTCTTCTCGATCCGCTCCCCGGGCTTTGACTATGAGAAGATGTGCCAGGGGCCGGAACAGCTCCGGCGGCATATGGAGGAGTTCGAGGCCAAAGATAAGAAGGACCAGGAGCAGAAAGAGCAGGAGCAGTATAAGGCCATGAAGGTGGTCCGGGAGATGTACGCCCGTGGATTCTCCTTCATGAAGATCGATGTGTTCCAGGCCCGGGCCACCAAATTCCGCATCATAGACGGGATGCTGATGCCGTCCCTGAACAAGATCGAGGGACTGGGGGACAATGTCGCCGCGCAGATCGTGGACGCCTGCAAGGACGGCCCCTTCCTGTCGCTGGACAATTTCCGGGAACGCACAAAATGCTCGAGAACCATCTCGGAGAAACTGGTGAGCCTGGGAATTCTGGAAGGCCTTCCGGAATCGGACCAGCTGTCGATCTTTGATCTTCTGTGATATAAGGGAGCGCCGCTCCTGTCTTAACATTTTGGCAGGGAGTTTTGAAATGTCAGAAAAGAATATTGTCCTGATCGGATTTATGGGAACCGGAAAATCAAGCGTCGGAAGAGCCCTGTCCAGGGAGATGGGCATCCCCGTCCTTGACAGCGACCGCCTGATCGAGGAGCTGGAGGGGATGACGATCAATGAGATCTTCGCCCGGAAGGGACAGCCTTATTTCCGGGACGCGGAGACCCATCTTCTGAAGGATCTGAAAGGGCGTAAAGAGCGGTTTATCCTGTCAGCCGGCGGAGGGATGCCCCTCAGGGAGGAGAACCGGCCGCTGATGCGAGCGCTGGGGACGGTCGTTCTGATTGATTCCACTGTGGAAAGTCTTGCCCGAAGGCTCAGCAGGGCCACAGACCGTCCCAACATCAGGGGGGAGGGGAGCCTGGAGGACAGGATAAAGACTCTTCTGGACGAACGCATGCCGATCTATCTTGACGCTGCGGATCTCATTGTAAAAAATGAGGGAAAAAGCGTCCGCCGGCTAGCCGGGGAAATAAGAAATAGGTTGAATTGAACGCGCAGATGTATTAAAATAAAGAGAATTCTGGCCTGCCTGACAGGCGGGCAGTGAATCGGTTCCGCTCCGGCGGGACTGTGCATGGGGCGCACGGGAATCCGCGCGCTGAAGTCTTGAAATGATTTTGGAAACACTGTTCAGACCGGTTCAGCATAAACCGGAACGAGCCATAGCAGTTTTTCATTGCCGGGACGCCGGCAAAGACAGTTTAAGGAGGGTTTTTTATGGTATCAGCAGGCGATTTCAGAAACGGCATCACACTTGAGATTGACGGACAGGTCATGCAGGTTATGGAATTTCAGCATGTAAAACCGGGGAAGGGCGCTGCCTTTGTAAGAACCAAGCTGAGGAATGTAATCGACGGCGGCGTAGTTGAAAAAACCTTCCGTCCGACTGAGAAGTTCCCGCAGGCCAGGATCGACCGCGTTGACATGCAGTATCTGTACGCGGACGGCGACCTTTACAACTTCATGAACGTTGAGACATACGACCAGGTCGCGATCAGCACCGATATCGTCGGCGACAACATGAAGTTCGTCAAGGAGAATGAGATGTGCAAGGTTCTGTCCTACAACGGCAGCGTATTCGCCATCGAGCCGCCTCTTTTCGTCGAGCTGGTTGTCACGGAGACAGAGCCCGGAGTCAAGGGCAACACCGCTACAGGCGCCACCAAGCCGGCGATCGTTGAGACCGGTGCCCAGGTTATGGTTCCGCTTTTCGTCAACACGGGCGACAAGCTGAAGATCGATACCAGAACCGGCGAGTATCTGTCCAGAGTCTGATTCAGGGAAGCAGACGCGCAGAAGTATAAAGTATATAAGATCTGTAAAAAAATCCCCTCTGCCTGTAAAAGGCAGGGGGGTTCTGTTTTTATGCTTCCGCTTCCTTCATCTGCTTCACCGCAGTGGAGAGCATCAGCTTGATCCGGTTGATCTGATTGACTTCGGAGGCGCCCGGGTCAAAGTCGATCGCGACGATATTGGCCAGCGGGTGCTGCCGGCGGACTTCCTTGATGACGCCTTTTCCGACCACATGGTTGGGCAGGCAGCCGAAGGGCTGCGTGCAGACGATGTTGTTGGTCCCCTCCTCGATCAGCTCCAGCATCTCTCCGGTCAGGAACCAGCCTTCTCCGGTCTGGTTGCCCAGGGAGACAATGTCCCTGGCCATCTCGCCCAGCTCCCGGATATGGTGGGGCGGGGTAAAGCGCTCCGAACGGGCCAGCGCGTCCCTGCCGGCCTTGCGGATATGCTCCAGGTAATAGATGATGATATTGCAGACTCTCGCGGTCCATTTGCTTGCATAGTGGTTTTCCGCCTTAAAGTTTTCGTTGTAGAAACTGTAAAGGAAGAAGTCCATCATCTCCGGCTGGACCGCTTCGGCACCTTCCCGCTCGAGCAGCTCCACCAGGTGATTGTTGGCGGCAGGCAGGAATTTGACCAGAATCTCCCCGACGATTCCGACCCTGGGCTTCTTTTCATCGGTGATGGGAAGAACGTCAAATGCATGGACGATCTTCCGGCAGAGCTCCTTAAAGCGCCTGGAGGAGGTGCTGCCCGAGGACAGAAAATCGATGCATTCTTTCTCCAGTTCTTCGTGCAGGCGGTCGGCGCTTCCTTTTTCCTGCTCATAGGGGCGGACCCTGTAGAGGCATTTCATGAACAGGTCACCGAACTCAATGGAATAGAGCAGGCGCAGAAGCAGGGACAGGTTCACCTTAAAGCCCGGGTTGGACTCCAGTCCCTGGACGGAAGCGGAGATGACCGGTACATGGTCAAGACCCGCCTTCTTCAGGGCGCGGCGGAAGAATCCCATATAGTTTGAGGCCCGGCAGCCGCCGCCTGTCTGTGACATGATGATGGCGGTGTGGCTCAGGTCATATTTGCCGCTGGTAAGCTCTGCCATCATCTGCCCGACAACGATCAGGGAGGGATAGCAGGCGTCATTGTTGACATATTTCAGGCCCAGATCCACCGCTTCGTGCTCCGGCGGATTGACCATGACCAGGCGGTAGCCGGAGGCGTTGAGCCCGGCTGCCATGATGTTGAAATGGATGGGGCTCATCTGCGGGCAGAGGATCGTATAGGTCTTCCGCATCTCCTTTGTGAAGACCACCGGCCGGACCGCGGAGGAATGTACCTCGCGCGGGGTTTTGTTCGCATTGCGGATGCGGATGGCGGCGATCAGGGAGCGGATCCGGATCCGGGCGGCCCCCAGATTGCTGACTTCATCGATCTTTAAGCAGGTGTAGATCTTGCCCGATCCGGACAGGATGTCATCCACCTCGTCGGTTGTCACGGCGTCCACGCCGCAGCCGAAGGAGTTGAGCTGGATCAGGTCCAGGTCGTCGCGCAGCTTCACATATTCCGCGGCCGCATAGAGCCTTGTATGGTACATCCACTGGTCGAGTACGATCAGGGGCCGGTCGATTTTCGCAAGGTCCGAGATGGAATCCTCGCTGAGCACCGCCATACCGCAGGAATTGATCAGCTCCGGAATTCCGTGGTTGATCTCCGGGTCAATATGATAGGGACGGCCCGCCAGCACAATCCCGTGTTTTCCTGTCTTCTGCAGATAATCAAGAACGCGCTTTCCTTCATCGTAGACGGCCTTCCGGACGGAGGAGAGTTCTCTCCAGGCAGCGCCCGCGGCCAGGCGGACTTCCTGGGCGGGAATCTCCTTAAAGAGACTGATCAGCTGGCTGGTGACCGTATTCTCATCCGTGAAGGCGACGAAGGGGCAGAGGAATTCCACATCCTGCTCCCTCAGAGTCTCCACATTGTTCTTGATATTCATCGGGTAGGAGGTAACGATGGGGCAGTCATAATGATTGCCGGCATCCTTGAATTCCTTCCGCTCGTAGGGAATGCAGGGATAGAAGATCCTGCGGATCCCCTGGTGGATCAGCCATTCGATGTGCCCGTGGGCGATCTTGGCCGGATAGCATTCCGACTCGGAGGGGATGGACTCTATCCCGAGTTCATAGATCTTATGAGAGGAGGCCGGGGACAGGATGACCCTGTAGCGGAGCTTAGTGAAGAACGTATGCCAGAAGGGATACAGTTCATACATATTCAGCACGCGCGGGATCCCGATGATGCCGCGGTCCGCCTCATCTTCCGGGAGGGACTCGCGCCGGAAGATCAGTTTGTTTTTGAAGTCGTAGAGGTTGGGCAGGTTGTCCGCGTTGCGCTTCTTCCCGATGCCGCGTTCACAGCGGTTGCCGCTGATAAACTGGCGGCCGCCGGAGAAACGGTTGATGGTAAGACGGCAGTGGTTGGTGCAGCCCTGGCACTTGGAGTTATGGGTCGTGTACTGCAGGGCGTTGATCTGCTTGATGCTGAGCATGGAGCTCTTCGGCCGGCCCTCCTGTTCGTAGCGTTCCCGGGCGATCAGGCCCGCTCCGAAAGCACCCATGATCCCGGCGATATCAGGCCGGATGGCCTGGCAGCCCGCGATCTTTTCGAAAGCGCGCAGAACGCCGTCGTTGTAGAAGGTACCGCCCTGCACGACGATATGTTTTCCAAGTTCCGCCGCGTCGGAGACCTTTATGACTTTATAAAGTGCGTTTTTGATGACGGAATAGGAGAGGCCCGCAGAGATATCCTCCACCGTCGCGCCTTCCTTCTGGGCCTGCTTTACTTTTGAATTCATGAATACCGTGCAGCGCGTGCCCAGGTCAAAGGGATGTTCCGCGAAGAGGGCGGCTTTCGCAAAATCCTGTACGGAATAGTTCAGGGATTTGGCGAAGGTTTCTATGAAGGAACCGCATCCGGAGGAGCAGGCTTCATTCAGCTGTACGGAATCCACCGCGTGGTCGCGGATCTTGATGCATTTCATATCCTGGCCGCCGATATCCAGGATGCAGTCGACCTCAGGATCAAAGAAGGAGGCGGCGTAATAATGGGCGATCGTCTCCACCTCGCCCTCGTCCAGCATGAGGGCGGCCTTCATCAGCGCCTCCCCGTAGCCGGTGGAGCAGGAATAGACGATCCTGGCGCTGTCCGGCATCAGGGCATAGATCTCCTGGACCGCCGAGATCGCCGTCTTCAGGGGACTGCCGTTGTTGTTGCTGTAGAAGGAGTAGAGCAGGGCGCCGTCCTCCGAGACAAGGGCCGCTTTGGTTGTGGTGGAACCGGCGTCGATTCCGAGGTAGCAGTTTCCGCTGTAGCTCTTCAGATCGGCGGTGGCGACTCTGTACCGGCTCTGCCGGCGGATAAAGTCATCGTATTCCTCACGGGAAGGGAAGAGGGGTTCCATCCTGGGAACCTCGAATTCGATCCGGATCCCGTGCCGGAGCGCTGTGATCAGCTCATCCAGCCCGGCTTCCGACTCCCCGCTGCTGTTGAGGGCGGAACCGATGGCCGCGAAGAGATGGGAATTCTCCGGCATAATAGCGTGCTCATCATCAAGGTTCAGGGTCCGTACGAAGGCCTGCCTCAGTTCACTGAGAAAATGCAGGGGACCGCCCAGGAAGGCGACGTGTCCGCGGATCGGACGGCCGCAGGCAAGGCCCGAGATGGTCTGGTTGACAACCGCCTGGAAAATGGAGGCGGACAGGTCTTCTTTGGTCGCCCCGTCGTTGATCAGGGGCTGTATGTCGGATTTGGCGAAAACGCCGCATCTGGCGGCGATGGTATACAGGGACTTATATTCTTTCGCGTATTCGTTCAGCCCCATTACGTCTGTCTGGAGCAGGGAAGCCATCTGGTCGATAAAGGATCCGGTTCCGCCCGCGCAGGTTCCGTTCATGCGCTGTTCGATGGAGCCGCCCTGGAAATAGATGATCTTCGCGTCTTCTCCGCCCAGCTCGATGGCGACATCCGTCTGGGGCGCGAAGAGCTGGAGCGCGGAGGATACCGCGATAACCTCTTGTACGAAGGGAACCTTCATATTGCCGGCGAGGGTCAGTCCGCCGGACCCGGTGATGACCGGACGGACCGTCAGCGGGCCGGTTTTGTCCCGTGCCTCTTCGATCAGGTCCGCCAGTGTGCCCTGGATATCCGCGAAATGTCTTCTGTAATCGGAAAACAGCAGATTTTTATCAGAATCGAGAAGGGCAACCTTCACTGTTGTGGATCCGATATCAATTCCAAGAGAGTAGATAGTGTCATGTGGCATAGATTCGTTCTCCTCCTTAACCCGCAGGGGCAGGATTGTGGGGCGCTGCGCGTCCGGCGGACGCAGGGACAGCGCCGGTGGAAGCGGAGTGCATACGAAAAGCGCAGCAGTCCGTAATCAAACTTTTAACAGCTGTCTTCATATATTCAATCGCGCAGAGTGCGCGACTTTCGGCAAATAATGCGTGCCCGCCGGGAGAGGGCTGATCTTCTCTGTCTGCGGCGTGCAGGACCCGCATATCATACTAGTATACCCCCAAGCAGGCACGAATTCAAATATTTCAGTGAGATAAATTTTGCACAATTAAAATGGACTTTATGAGCATGGTTCCGGCAGATGTACATGTCTGCCGGGGCAAAGAAGCGGAAAAGGGGCAAAGCCCGGTTTTCAGCAGGGTGATGAAGGCGATTTTTCTGGACAAGGATGCGCCTCTGGTATAAGATGAAACAACGGTCATTTTAACAGGCCGGGAATATGAACAGAGATATGGAGTGAATGAATTGAGCGGAAAATATACTCTGATTACAACAGACGGAAGAGCAAAAAGGGGGCAGCTGGAGACAGTACATGGTACGGTTCAGACCCCGGTTTTCATGAATGTCGGAACCGCGGCGGTCATAAAGGGGGCCGTTTCCACGGATGACCTGCGCCAGATCGGAACCCAGATCGAGCTGTCGAATACCTATCACATGCATGTGCGCACGGGGGACGAGGCAGTCAAAAAACTGGGCGGACTTCATAAATTCATGAACTGGGACAGACCGATCCTGACGGATTCAGGCGGCTTCCAGGTTTTCTCCCTCGCTTCCCTGCGGAAGATCAGGGAGGAGGGCGTCACCTTTCATTCCCACGTGGACGGCCGGATCATCTTCATGGGGCCGGAGCAGTCCATGCAGATCCAGTCGAATCTGGCGTCCACGATCGCCATGGCCTTCGATGAGTGTCCCTCCGCCAGGGCGGAGCGCGGCTATGTGGAGAAATCCGCCGACCGGACCTATCGCTGGCTGGTCCGCTGCAGAGATGAGATGAAGCGGCTCAACAGCCTGGAGGATACGATCAACCGGGAGCAGATGCTGTTCGGAATCAACCAGGGCGCTGTCTATGAAGATATCCGGACCAGCCACGCGGACCGCATCGCGGAGCTTGACCTTGACGGCTACGCGGTAGGAGGCCTGGCGGTCGGCGAAACCCATGAGGAGATGTACCACATTCTCGACGTGACGGTTCCCCGCCTTCCGCTGAATAAACCGGTTTATCTGATGGGAGTGGGAACTCCGGTCAATATCGTGGAGGGCGTATACCGGGGCGTCGATTTCTTCGACTGCGTCTATCCGTCCAGAAACGGCCGCCACGGTCATGTCTATACCCACCGCGGGAAGATCAATCTTTTCAATGCGAAATACACCTTCGATGAAAGCCCCATCGAGGAAGGCTGCGGCTGCCCTGCCTGCAGGAGCTATACCAGAGCCTACATCCATCACCTCTTTAAGGCGAAGGAGATGCTGGGCATGCGGCTCTGCGTCCTCCATAACCTGTATTTCTACAACCATCTGATGGAGGAGATCCGCGGGGCGATCGAGGAGCATCGCTATGAATCCTTCCGGAAGGACTGGATTGAGAGATACGAGTCCGGGAGCGGGGACTGAGAGACACGGGTCCGGAAGCAGGAACCGGAAGATGCCCGGAAGCAGCAACATGGACAGCGGGACAGGTCCGCTGCCGCAGACCGGGAGCGGTACGGAGAAGGCTGAGAAAGCGCTTGCCTGAACCGGTAAAAGTGTGTATTATTAGAAAGGTATTTTCTTCAGAAAAATCAGGAGGAACAGAATATGAGCTTACTTGAAGCAGGCGCGGCCGCGGCAGGCGGCGGAATGATCATGATGGTTGCCTATGTGGCGATTATCTTCGGCGCCATGTATTTCTTCGCGATCAGGCCGCAGAAGAAGGAACAGAAGAGATTGAGCGCCATGCTTTCCCAGATGGAGGTAGGGGACGTAGTCGTTACGACCAGCGGCTTTTACGGAATCGTTATTTCCGTATCCGAGCAGGACTGCATCGTAGAGTTCGGCAACAATAAAAACTGCCGGATCCCGATGAGAAAAAGCGCGATCGCCGAGATCGAGAAGGCTTCCGACGGCGTGGCCGAAGCTCCTTCCGGCAAATAAGCGGCAGGAGAAGCGCTTCCTGTCCGGGGTGCAGGATGATATCGTCCCTGCCCGTCCGGGGTCAGGGGAGCGGACATGCGAAGCTGTGATGTAACAATGAAACAACAGAAAGGCTGCCATAAGGATGGCAGCCTTTTTGTCAGGGCTTGTGTCAGGAAGAAATCCGCTCTCAGCGCTCGACCTCGAAGCCGGAGGAGTGGATATTCTTGACAGTTCGCAGTACATAATGGGTTCTGGTAAGCCGGACACCCGGATAATCCTTGATCCGGTTGTGGATCTGCTCAAGGTGATCCGATGAGCGGCAGCAGATTTTAAGCATAAAATCGAATTCGCCTGTGAGATAATAGCAGGCGATAATGTTGGGATCCAGATTGACCTGGCTGATGAATTCGTCGTTATAGCGCGGATGCTCCATGCCGATCTCCATCAGAACCGTAATGTCGTTCCCCAGCTTGGAATCGTCCGTTATGACGGTATAGGACTGGATCAGGCCCGATTTTTCCATCTTCTTGATGCGCTCAATGACGGTGGATACGGACAGATGGATGGTTTTACTGATATCGGATGCGGTCTGTCTCGCGTTTTGTTTCAGCTCGGTCAGAATCTGAAAATCAAGATTGTCCATAGTGGTTTTACCTGCCTTCGTTTTTTCGCTCTGATACGTGGTTCCTTAGATTTTGTGAACCGCTTCGTTATTATAACATAATATTTTCAGTTTTAGTTGAAAAAAATAAAAAATTATTTTAAGATGTTCCTGATTTGCTACTATTCATCGCCTGTTTGAAATCAGGTTCCGGTTCGCCGCGCCTGCACATCGTGAATAGTAACACTGTTTTGTGGGAAGGGCAGTCAGGAGAAAGGCCAGTCAGGAGGATTGAAAAATGAAAAGTGATGCAGTAAAGAGCGGAGTGCAGCAGGCCCCGCACAGATCTCTGTTCAACGCGCTGGGTTTCACCCGTGAAGAGCTGAACAGGCCCCTCGTCGGCATCGTGAGCTCCTATAATGAGATTGTCCCGGGGCATATGAATCTGGACAAGATCGTGGAAGCCGTAAAGATGGGCGTCGCCATGGCCGGAGGCGTACCGCGGGTATTTCCTGCCATCGCTGTCTGCGACGGCATCGCCATGGGACATGAAGGCATGAAGTATTCTCTTGTCACCAGGGATCTGATCGCCGATTCAACAGAGTGCATGGCGAAGGCCCATCAGTTTGACGCTCTCGTCATGATCCCCAACTGCGACAAGAATGTTCCCGGCCTTCTGATGGCGGCCGCCCGGATCAACGTGCCGACCATCTTTGTATCCGGCGGTCCCATGCTTGCCGGGCATGTCGGCGGGAGAAAGAGATCTCTCTCTTCCATATTTGAGGCGGTCGGAGAGTACACCGCAGGGAAGATTACGGATGAGCAGCTGCTGGAATATGAACGCAAAGTCTGTCCGACCTGCGGAAGCTGTTCGGGCATGTATACTGCCAACAGCATGAACTGCCTGACGGAAGTGATCGGCATGGGACTGTCCGGGAACGGTACGATTCCGGCGGTTTATTCCGACAGGATCCGCCTGGCGAAGCAGGCCGGCATGCAGGTTATGGAACTGCTGCGCCGGGATATCCGTCCGCGCGACATCATGACGAAGGAATCGATCATGAACGCTCTGACGGTCGACATGGCGCTGGGCTGTTCCACCAATACCATGCTCCATCTTCCGGCCATCGCCCATGAAGCGGGCGTGGAGATCGACGTGGACATCGCCAACGAAGTGTCCGAGCGCACTCCGAATCTCTGCCATCTTGCGCCGGCAGGCCCGCATTATATGGAAGAACTCAATGAGGCCGGCGGCGTCTATGCGGTTATGAAGGAGCTGACAAAGAAGAATCTCCTGAATCTCGACTGCATGACCTGCACCGGCAAAACTGTGGGAGAAAATATCAGCGGCGCTGAGAACCTTGACCATGAAATCATCCGTCCGATTGAGAATCCCTATTCCGAGACGGGCGGACTTGCCGCGCTGAAGGGCAATCTGGCGCCGGATTCCGGAATCGTGAAACGTTCAGCCGTTGTTCCGGAGATGATGGTTCACGAAGGACCGGCCAGGGTCTTCGACTGTGAGGAGGATGCCATCGAGGCGATTCTGGGCGGACAGATTCATCCTGGCGATGTGGTGGTCATCCGCTACGAAGGTCCCAAGGGCGGCCCCGGCATGAGAGAGATGCTCAATCCGACCTCCGCGATCGCGGGCATGGGTCTGGGCAGCACGGTTGCCCTGATTACAGACGGACGTTTCTCAGGAGCTTCCAGGGGCGCTTCCATCGGACATGTCTCCCCTGAGGCTGCTGTAGGAGGCCCGATCGCCCTGGTGCAGGAGGGAGACCGGATCTTTATCGATATCCCGAACCATAAGCTGGAGCTGAAGGTCTCCGATGAGGAGCTCGCGGCGCGCAGAGCGGCGTGGACACCCAGAAAGCCCAGTATCACGGACGGATATCTTGCCCGCTACGCGGCCCTTGTCACCAGCGGAAACCGCGGCGCGGTGCTGAAAGTGCCGGGGCAGGATTGAGATACACGGAGGCCTTATATGAAACTGAACGGTTCACAGATCCTGATTGAGTGCCTGAAGGAGCAGGGGGTGGATACCATCTTCGGCTATCCGGGCGGCGCCATCCTGAATGTTTACGACGAGCTGTACAGGCATAAGGAGATCAGGCATATCCTGACCTCCCATGAGCAGGGGGCTTCCCATGCGGCTGACGGCTACGCCAGGGCGACGGGGAAGGTCGGCGTGTGCTTCGCGACTTCCGGGCCGGGCGCCACCAATCTGGTCACCGGCATCGCGACGGCCTACATGGACTCCGTTCCGCTCGTCGCGGTCACCTGCAATGTAGGCATCTCCCTTCTCGGAAGGGATTCCTTCCAGGAGGTGGATATCTACGATATCACCATGCCCATCACCAAGCACAATTTCATTGTCAAGGATATTCATCAGCTGGCGGATACTGTCCGCCGGGCTTTCCGCATCGCGAAGGAGGGCCGTCCGGGGCCGGTCCTGATCGACCTGACGAAAAATGTCACCGCCGACCAGACCGAATATGAACCCGTGACACCTGCACCGATCCTTCCATATACGGATGCCATCAGCAGCGGGGACCTTGCGCTTGCCGCGGAGATGATCCGGGACGCAAAAAAGCCGGTTGTTTTCGTGGGCGGCGGCGCGGTGATCTCCAATGCCCAGGAAGAGCTGAAAGAGTTTGTCAGCGCCCTGCAGGCGCCGGTCTGCGATTCCCTTATGGGAAAAGGTGCATTTCCCGGAACGGATCCCCTCTACCTCGGCATGCTGGGCATGCACGGGACCAAAGCTTCCAACCTGACGGTTTCCCACAGCGACCTGCTGGTGGTGGTCGGCGCCCGTTTTTCGGACCGCGTGATCGGGAATCCGAAACAGTTCGCCAGAGGGGCGAAGATTCTGCAGATTGATATCGATCCGGCCGAGATCAATAAAAATATCCGCGTGGACCTGAGCATCATCGGCGACGTGAAGGAAGTATTAAAGCGCCTGACCCCGATGATCGGGAAGAACGACCACAGCCAGTGGATCGCGGAATCCCTCGGCATCGCTGAGAATCATCCGCTCAAATACGACCGGAGCCGGCTCAGCGGCCCCTTTATTATGGAAGAGGTCTACCGTCTGACGGACGGGGACGCGAGAATCGTCACGGAGGTCGGACAGCACCAGATGTGGGCTGCCCAGTATTTCCGTTACAAGGAGCCCCATCAGCTCTTTACTTCGGGCGGTCTCGGAACCATGGGATACGGGCTCGGCGCCGCGATCGGCGTGAAGACCGGCCGCCCGGACAAGATCGTTGTCAATGTGGCCGGCGACGGATGCCTGCGCATGAATATGAACGAACTGGCAACGGCCGCCCGTTACAACATTCCCGTGATCGAGCTTGTGATGGACAATCATGTTCTGGGGATGGTGCACCAGTGGCAGGAACTTTTTTACGGCGGACGTTATTCCCATACCATCTTCTCGGACAAGGTGGATTATGTGAAGCTGGCGGAGGCGATGGGCTGCGCGGCCTTCCGCGTCACGCAGAAGGAGGAGTTCGAACCCGTTTTCCGCAGAGCGCTTGAGCTGAACGGACCGGTCCTGATCGACTGCATCATCGACGAGGATGACAAGGTCTTCCCGATGGTTCCCGCGGGGCATGCGATTTCCGAGGTATTTGACCAGGATGACCTGGAGGGGAAGCGTTCCACTGCCCGGACCAAGAAAAAGGATGAGATCTGATATAAAAAATCAGGAGCGGCGGGCTCCTGATTTTTTTCTTGCATTCATTGTGGAGAAGTGCTAATGTTTATGCGTTATGGCGAATTCACACTTTAACGCACTGAAGTATGACTGATCGCAGAAGGACTTCTGCATGACGCGTGCGGATGACACAGGGAGGATTCTATGAGCAGAGTTTATAATTTTTCCGCAGGACCGGCAGTGCTGCCGGAAGAGGTACTCAGGCAGGCAGCGGAGGAGATGCTGGATTACAGGGGAAGCGGCATGAGCGTCATGGAGATGAGCCACCGTTCATCCGTATTCCAGGGCATTATCGATGAGGCTGAGGCTGATCTCAGGGACCTGCTGCAGATACCTGACAGCTATAAAGTCATGTTCCTGAACGGATCCGCCCACCACCAGTTTGCGGCAGTCTGCATGAATCTGATGAAAAACCGGAAAGCGGATTATATCATCACCGGACAGTGGGCAAAGAAAGCCTTCCAGGAAGGAAAAAAGTACGGCGAAGCGGTCGCCGTGGCCTCCTCGGAGGATAAGACTTTTTCCTATATCCCGGACTGCTCGGACCTTCCGATCGACGACGACGCGGATTTTGTCTATATCTGTGAAAATAATACCATCTACGGAACAAAATACTGGCAGCTGCCGGATACGAAGGGGAAGATCCTTGTCGCCGACGTTTCGTCCTGCTTCCTCTCCGAGCCCATGGACGTAACGAAATACGGAGTCATCTACGGCGGCGTCCAGAAGAATATCGGTCCTGCCGGCATGACCATCAATATCGTGCGCGAAGATCTGATCACGGACGATGTCCTGGACTGCACGCCGACAGTCATGAAGTGGAAGACCCAGGCGGACGCGGGCTCTCTCTACAACACCCCCAACTGCTGGGATATCTATATCTGCGGCCTGGTATTTAAATGGCTGAAGAAGAACGGCGGCCTTGAAGGCATGAAGGCCGTTAATGAAAAGAAAGCGGCCCTGCTGTACGATTATCTTGATTCCTCCAGGCTGTTCAGAGGGACCGTTGTCAAAAAAGACAGATCCCTGATGAATGTTCCTTTTGTTACCGGGGACAAGGAGAAGGACGCCGCTTTCATCAAAAAAGCGCAGGAGGCAGGCTTTGTGAACCTGAAGGGCCACAGGAGCGTGGGCGGCATGAGAGCCTCCATCTACAACGCCATGCCTGTTGAGGGAGTGGAAAAGCTTGTTGCTTTCATGAAGGACTATGAAGCCGAAAATATCTGATCATCGGTCGGATGCTTTCTGAAATATCTCTCAGACGCGTTTACCGTGGCGGAAACAGCGTTCTGCAGAGCTGAACCTGAGGAAAGGAAGAAAAAATGTATAAATATGCTTGCCTGAATGCAATCAGCCAGAAGGGTCTTTCCTGCTTTGACGCGAATTATGTGAAGACAGACGATATCCAGGGTGCCGACGCGATCCTGGTCCGCAGCGCAAATATGCATGAGATGCACCTGGATGATTCGGTCCTTGCCATCGCCAGGGCCGGCGCAGGCGTTAATAATATTCCGCTTGACAAATACGCGGACCGGGGCGTCGTTGTCTTCAACACGCCGGGCGCCAACGCCAACGGCGTCAAGGAGATGGTTTTTGCCGGCATGCTGCTGGCAGCCCGCGACATCGTGGGCGGCGTCAACTGGATCAATGAGAATGTCTCGGATCTGAATATCGCCAAGGACGTGGAAAAGCAGAAAAAACAGTACGCGGGAACCGAGCTTTCCGGGAAGAAGCTGGGCATCATCGGCCTTGGGGCGATCGGCTGCCTGGTGGCGAACGCCGCGGTTCACATGGGCATGGACGTGTACGGCTATGACCCCTATATTTCCGTCAACGCGGCCTGGAATCTGAGCCGTTCTGTAAAGCACATCAATGATGTGAACCAGATCTACAGGGAATGCGACTATATCACGATTCATGTCCCGCTGCTGGATTCCACGAAAGGCATGATCGGCCGGGATGCCATCGCCCAGATGAAAACGAATGCCGTCATCCTGAATTACGCCAGGGATCTGCTGGTGGATGAGGATGCCGTCCTGGAGGCTCTGGATGAGGGAAGGATCCGGAAGTATGTCTGCGATTTCCCGAACACAAAGACGATCGGGCACAGCGGCGTTCTCCTGACTCCGCATCTGGGCGCTTCCACCGCGGAATCTGAGGAAAACTGCGCCGTCATGGCCGTCACCCAGCTGATGGAGTTCCTGGAGAACGGCAATATCATTAATTCGGTCAACTACCCGTCCTGCAATATGGGCGTGTGCAGCAGCGCGCAGCGGATCGCCATCTACCACAGGAATGTCAAGCATATGATCCGGCAGATCATGGATAAGCTCTCCAACACGAATGTCGCCAACATGTCCAATACCAGCCGCGGCGAATATGCCTATACGATGATCGATGTCGATGACGCCGTCAGGCCGGAGACGGTGGCGGAGATCGGCTCGATTCCGGATGTGCTTCGCGTAAGAGTCGTGAAATAATAACAGACGGCCCGGCTGTCAGATGCAGGGAAACACGGATATCATCCGTGTATCTTACCTTCCGTACAGACCGGGCTGTTTTTTCGTATCCAGGAGGTTCAAAATGGCTGAGATCAGACCCTTCTGCGCCATTCATCCCGCTGACGGGCTGTGGCAGAGGATCGCGGCGCTTCCCTATGATGTTTACAACCGCAGGGAGGCGAGAGAGGAGGCGGCTAAGGACCCGCTCTCTTTTCTGAATATAGACCGCCCGGAAACCCAGTTCCCGGAAGACTGTGATATGTATGCTCCCGAGGTTTACGAAAAGGCCCGGGAGCTGCTTGAGACGCGGATCCGGGAGGGATCCTTTATCAAGGATGAGACGCCCTCCTATTACCTCTATGAACTTACCATGGAGGGCAGGTGCCAGGCCGGCTTTGTCGGCTGCGCCGGTATAGATGATTACCTGAACGGGGTGATCCGCAGACATGAGCTGACCAGGGAAGAGAAAGAGCTCGACCGGATCCGCCATGTGGACACGGTGAATGCCCAGACGGGTCCCATCCTGCTTGCCTACCGGCAGACCGGCATTCTGAGAGACCTCTCCGCCCGCCTGCGGGAGCAGGATCCGCTGTTTGATTTCGTCTCCCCGGACGGCGTCCGCCACAGGGGCTTCAGAGTCCCTGAAGATGACACGGATCAGGTCCGGGATGCCTTCCGCTCGGTCGGACAGGTCTACATCGCCGACGGACACCACCGGGCGGCAAGCGCCGTGAAGGTGGGGCTGAAAAGAAGGGAGGAGAACCCCGGATACAGCGGGGAAGAGCCCTTCAACTATTTTCTTTCGGTTCTCTTCCCCGACGACGAGCTCATGATCATGGACTACAACCGGGTTGTAAAGGACCTGAACGGACTCAGCCCGGAAGCCTTTCTTGAAAAGCTCCGGGAAAAATGCGAGATAAAAGACGTCCGTTTTTCCCCGCTTGCTCCTCAGAGAAAAGGGGAATTCTCCCTCTTCTTGTCAGGGAACTGGTACAGGATGGCCTTCCGGCCTGCCCTGTGCTCCTCTGATCCGGTGGAAGGCCTGGATGTCTCGATCCTTCAGAGGGAGATCCTCGGCCCGGTCCTGGGAATAAAGGATCCGAGGACCGACGGACGGATTGATTTTGTCGGCGGAATCCGCGGCTACGCGGAACTGATTGAGCGCTGCAAAAAAGACTGCAAGGCGGCCTTTGCCATGTATCCCACCTCGATCGGGGAGCTGTTCGCCGTGGCGGACGCGGGGCTTTTAATGCCTCCCAAGTCCACCTGGTTTGAGCCGAAGCTGCGGAGCGGGCTGTTTCTGCACGCGCTGAGCTGAGGATATCACGTCCCGGGCGGGCATCACACAGGGGATGTTTTTCTACATGCGCTGAGCTGAAGATATTACGCTCTGGGCGGCATCACACAGGGGATGCTTTTCTGCACGAGCTGAACTGAGGATGTGTCAGCTGCCCTGTGCATCTGAATAAATGATTATGGAGGCCCCGGCGCTGTCCGGGGCCTTTTTGCGTGATGCCGCCGGGGCGGAATTGTTACTTTGCCCGAAGGCAACTTTACGGGATCGGTTGTATTTGTGAATGATTGATGATAAAATAGCCTTGAATTTTTGTCAGTCAGTGCAGGAATACTGTCATTTCCCGGAACGGAAGGCAGCCTGTACTGTCTATTCTGCTCAGAGAAGGACTTGACCTGGGAGGTAGCTGAATGAACGAAAAACTCTATAATGCCATGGACTGGGCCCGGATTGAGGGGCTGGTTTATTCCGAGGAAGACAATCCGCATGATTTTCTCGGAGCGTCTGTCACGGAGGAAGGGATCCTTGTGCAGGCCTTTCTGCCGACCGCGCTGCGCGTGAACGTGAGGTCAGGGGATACGCTCTATCCTATGGAGATGGTGGATGAGAACGGCTTTTTCGCGGTTTTCCTCCCGGGGCAGGAGATTCCGGCCTATACGATCGAGGCGGAATTCGACAACGGCTCCGCCGAGTCCTATATAGATCCTTATAATTATGAGCCGCAGATTCCGCAGAAGGTTCTGAAGAAGTTTGCGGCGGGCATCTGCTATGATATTTACCGCTATCTGGGAGCGCATCCCATGACCGTGAACGGGACGGAGGGCGTCTATTTTGCCGTCTGGGCCCCGAACGCGATGCGGGTCAGCCTGGTGGGCGATTTCAATCTCTGGGACGGCCGCAGGATCCCCATGAGAAGGCTCGGAGACAGCGGAATCTTTGAGATCTTCCTTCCCGGGATGAAGATCGGCAGCCTGTACAAGTATGAGATCAAGGCGAAGAACAGCCTTACCTTCCTGAAGTCGGATCCCTACGCCTTTGAGGCGGAGCGGCGTCCGGACACCGCCTCGATCGTCTGCGGCGAGTCTTCCTATGTCTGGCACGATCAGGCCTGGATGGAAAAACGCGCCGAGGAACGGATCAGCGCAGATCCGGTTTCCGTCTACCAGCTGCACCTTGCGACCTGGAAGGAAGCGGAGGATCCGGACAGTTTCCGCAATTACCGGGAGATCGCAGAGGATCTGGCGGATTATGTGAAGAAGATGGGCTACACCCATGTGGAACTTTTCCCGGTTATGGAGCATATGGACGACGCGTCCATGGGCTTTTCCGTCACCGGATATTACGCGCCGACTTCCCGCTACGGGACGCCGGACGATTTCCGCTATTTTATTGATTATCTGCATCAGCAGAAGATCGGCGTCTTTCTGGACTGGGTTCCCAGCCATTTCCCGCGTGACACCCACGCGCTGATCGGCTTTGACGGGACCTGTCTCTACGAGCACAGCGATCCGCGCAAGGCGCTTTTTGCTGCGGACGGCGGCCTGTGCTACAATTACGCCAGGGCGGAGGTCAAGAATTTCCTGATCGCAAATGCCCTCTACTGGGCGAAGGAGTTTCACGCGGACGGCCTGCGCTTTGACGATATCTCCCGCGTTCTTTACCTGGATTACGGGAAGCGGCCGGGCGAGTGGGTCTCCAACCTCTACGGCGGGAATGAGAACCTGGACGCGGTTGAATTCTTCAAGCACCTGAATTCCATTTTCCACAAAGAGGTTCCGGGAGCGGTCCTGATCGCGGAGGATACCTCCGAGTGGCCCATGGTAACCGGCAGTGTGGAGGATGACGGGCTCGGATTTGATTTCAAATGGAACAAGGGCTATAAGAACGCCCTGATCGAGTACATGCAGCTCGATCCCATTTTCCGGGGTTCCCATCACGCGGAGCTGATCTTCAGCATGGTATACAATTATTCCGAGAATTTCATGCTCGCCCTGCCCTGGGCGGACATGACGGAAGGCTACGGGTCCATGTATGCGAAGGTCCCCGGTAAGAAGAGAAATAAGCTGGCCAATCTGAGAGCCGCCTATGGCTATCTCTTCATGCACCCGGGCAAGAAGCTTCTTTCCATGGGCTGCGACATAGCCCAGAAGAGCGGCATGAGCCCGGTGAGCGGCGTGGACTGGACCTGTCTGGAGGAGGAAGAGAATCAGCAGTTCCAGAATTACATGGCGGCCCTTCTGAAGCTCTACAGGGACAATCCGGCCCTCTGCGCCCTGGATTTTGACCCGGACGGCTTTGAATGGATCAATAATATTTCCGCCAATGAGAACATGCTGGTTTTCCTCAGGAAGAGTTCCATCGAGGAACAGATGCTGCTTGTTGTGGTGAATTTCTCGGCGCTCAGCTACCCGGATCACAAGATCGGCGTTCCCTTCCGGGGAAAATACAAGGAGATTTTCAATTCCGACGCCGTGTCTTTCGGCGGGGAAGGAAATGTGAATCCCAGGGTGAAGACTTCAAAGGCCGATGAGTGCGATGAGCTTCCGAATTCCATCCGCATTCTGGTACCGCCCATGGGAGTCAGCGTCTTTTCATGCACCAGGCTGGAGGAGCCGGAAAAAGCGCCTGTGAAGGCTGCAGTAAAGAAAAGCGCGGCTAAAATGTTTTCCGAAGAAACTAAGAAGAGCGGCTCTAAGAAAGCAGGAGCAGGTTCTGCCGTGAAGAGCGCCGCCAGGACTGCTGCCAGGACGGCAAAATCGGCCGGAAGCAGGGCGAAGACAGCGGCGAAGAGCGCGGCAGAAACAGCCGGGAAGGCCGCCGCGAAGATCGCTGAGACGGCGGAAAAGGCTGCAGCCTCCATCAGCAGCACAGCGGAGAAGACTGAGAAATAAGACAGGGGGAAAGAGAAGAGTCTTCTCCCGGCATCGGCCGAGAGAGGACTTGGTCCTGCCGGTTCTGGAGAAAGGGCGGGATAGGAATGAATTCATATTGCCTGACCGTTAACGGTAAAAAAGTTCAGACGCAGGAGGACAAAAGCCTCCTGCGGTTTTTGCGTGACGACCTGCATCTTCACTCGGTCAAGGACGGATGTTCGGAGGGCGCCTGCGGCGCCTGCACGATTCTTGCTGACGGAAAGCCGGTCCGCGCCTGCGTGCTGAAGACTTCCCAGGCGGCAGGAAAGCAGATCCTGACCGTGGAAGGCCTGTCTGACCGGGAGAAAGAGATCTATGTCTATGCCTTCGGCAGCAGGGGCGCGGTTCAGTGCGGCTTCTGCACACCCGGCATGGTGATGAGCGCAAAAGCCCTTCTCGACAGCAGGCCCTGTCCGTCGGAGGAGGAGATAAAAGCGGCTCTTCGGCCGAATCTCTGCCGCTGCACCGGCTACAAGAAGATTATCGACGCTGTGCTCTGCGCATCCCGCCTCCTGCGGGGAGAAGAAGAGATGAAGGCTCCGGCCATGGAAGGGGAAGGAGCGGTAGGGAGGAATACCTTCCGGGTGGATGTGAGGGAGAAGGTCCTGGGCCTCGGCATCTACCCGGACGATGTCGAGATGGAAGGCATGGTCTACGGATCCTGCCTGCGCTCCGCCTACCCGAGGGCGGTCGTGAAACAGATCGATCCTTCCCCCGCGGAAAAACTGCCGGGAGTTCTGGCGGTGCTGACCGCCGGCGATGTTCCGAACAATAAGGTCGGACATATCCAGCAGGACTGGGATGTGATGATTCCGGAGGGCGGAACGACCCGGATGATGGGGGATGCCCTCTGCCTCATTGTCGCGGAAAAGCGGGAGATTCTGGAGGAAGCGAAGAAGCTGGTCAGAGTGGACTATGAAGTGCTCAGGCCGGTCAGGAACATAGAGGAAGCCATGGCTGAGGACGCGCCTTTCATCCATCCGGAAGGCAATCTCTGCCAGACAAGACATGTAAAAAGAGGGGACGCGAAAGCAGCCCTCGCACGTTCCGCCTACAGGGCCAGCGCTCATTTTGAAACCCCCTTTACCGAGCACGCCTTTCTGGAGCCGGAATGCGCAGTCGCCTATCCCTACAGGGACGGAATCAAGGTCCTGTCCTCCGACCAGGGCGCCTACGATACCAGGCGGGAGATCGCGCTCATGTTCGGCTGGGATCCGGAGCGGATCGTGGTGGAGAATCAGCTGGTAGGAGGAGGCTTCGGCGGCAAGGAGGACGTCAGCGTGCAGCATCTGGCCGCCCTGGCAGCCTGGCATCTGAAAAGGCCGGTGAAGGTGAAGCTCTCCCGGCATGAGTCCATCTGCTTCCATCCCAAACGTCACGCCATGAAGGCGGACTTTACCCTGGGCTGTGATGAGAACGGGATCTTTACGGGACTGGACTGTGAGATCTATTTTGACACAGGCGCCTACGCCTCCCTGTGCGGACCTGTCCTGGAGCGGGCCTGCACCCACGCGGTGGGACCTTACTGCTATCAGAATACCGATATCCGGGGCTACGGATATTATACAAACAACCCTCCTGCGGGCGCTTTCCGGGGCTTTGGCGTCAGCCAGAGTGAATTTGCCCTGGAGATGGTCATCAACGCGCTTGCCCGGAAGGCTTCGCTCTCCCCGTGGGAGATCCGCTGGCGCAATGCCATCGAGCCGGGCAGGGTGCTTCCGAACGGCCAGATCGCGGACCGGTCCACTGCCCTGAAGGAGACTCTGCTTGCCGTAAAGGATGAGTATGAACGTCATCCGGGCCATGCGGGAATCGCCTGCGCCATGAAAAATTCCGGCGTGGGCGTCGGACTTCCGGACAAGGGACGGGCCAGGATCGTGGTCGAGGACGGCAGATGCGTTATCTACTCGGCCGCTTCCGACATCGGACAGGGCTGCATGACCGTGTTCTGCCAGATCGCCGCGCAGGTGACCGGGCTTCCTATGGATCTGATCCGGAACGGAAAGTCGAACACGGAGAATGCGCCTGATTCCGGGACGACCTCCGGCTCGCGCCAGACCCTCCTGACCGGGGAGGCGGTCAGAGGAGCCGCGGCGAAGCTGAAAGAGGCCCTTGAGGAAAATGGGCGGGATCTGAAAGCCCTGGAAGGGCAGGCGTTTTTCTATGAGTACTACGAGCCGACCGATCCCCTGGGGACGGATAAGCCCAATCCGAAGAGCCACATCGCCTATGCCTACGGAACCAATCTGGCGATCCTGGATGACAGCGGAAAGCTGACGGATCTGTACGCGGCCTACGACGCCGGGAAGGTGGTGAATCCCATTTCCCTAGAGGGCCAGATCGAGGGCGGCGCCCTGATGTCCATGGGCTTCGCGCTCACGGAGCATTTTGACCTGGAGGACTGCGTGCCGAAAGCAAAGCTGGGCACCCTGGGCCTTCTGCGGGCGCCCCAGATTCCCCGGATCCACGCCATCACGGTTGAGAAGGGGGAATATCTGGACACTGCCTGCGGAGCCAAGGGGATCGGGGAGATTACCTCCATTCCCGCCGCGCCGGCCATCGCCGGGGCCTACTATGCCCTGGACGGGAAGTTCAGGACCCGCCTGCCCCTGGAGGATACCTTCTACAGCAGGAAAAAAGAAAAGTGAGGCTGTGTGCCGTGAATAGTAACAGCCGACTTGACATTCTCCCCGCGCAAGGGTAGAATAGCGGGGACTGTGAAGGTGTGTAAGTAGTCTCCGTGTATGCCTTAAAGAGAGCTGTTTCACCGGCTGAAAGGACAGCAGGATAAAGGGAGCATGAATTTCAGCACTGGAGTCTTCCGCGAAAGGCCGCACGGGCGGCAGTAAGCGGATGTAGATGCTGCATGAAAGCATAAAGAGTGCAGGCTGCAGTCGCGGCCTGAATTTGGGTGGTACCGCGGACTGTTTATACAGACCCGTCCCAAGGATATCCTGGGACGGGTCTTTTTTTGGGTCTGCCGCCGTGGATAATGACAGTCTGAGAGCTGTGAATCATAACGAAAAAGGAGAGTGGAGACATGCAGGATTTAAACGAACTGGTTGAGAAGATGGCCGGGATCCGGCAGAGCATTCTGTCCGAAACCAGGGAACTGTCCGATTCGAAAATGGTCTACGAGATGAAGAAGTCCTTCCTCGACAAGAACGGCAGAATCGGCCAGATGATGAAATTTATGAGAGAGATCGATCCTTCCCAGAGGGCTGAATTCGGCCAGAAGGTGAATGAGCTCAAGTCCTGGGCCCAGAACTACTTCAGTTCCATGGACGAAAAGATGAAGGGAAGAGAACTGGAGCTGCGCTATGAGAGCGAGAAGATTGACGTCACCATGCCTGCACAGACCCACGGGGTCGGATGCCTGCATCCTGTCACGCAGATGCGCAACCAGCTGATCGACATTTTCTCCGGGATGGGATTTGAAATCTTCGAGGGCAGCGAGGTGGAGAACGACTATTATAATTTCACCGCCCTGAATACACCTCAGGATCATCCCGCAAGAGATATGCAGGATACCTTCTACCTGTCGCCGGAATTCCTGCTCCGGACCCAGACCTCTTCCGGACAGATCCATGTCATGGAAAACCGGAAGCCTCCGATCAAGATTCTGTCTCCCGGAAAAGTTTTCCGTTCGGATGACGACGCGACCCACAGCCCCATGTTCTCCCAGATGGAAGGGCTGGTAGTGGACAGGCATATCACCCTCGGCGACCTTCAGGGCATGCTGGATGTCTTTGTGAAAAAGATCTACGGGGATGACGTCCGCACCAGGCTCAGACCTTCCTTCTTCCCCTTCACGGAGCCCAGCGTGGAAGTGGACGTAAGCTGCTTTGAATGCGGCGGCAAAGGCTGCAGTCTCTGCAAGCACACCGGCTGGATTGAAGTACTGGGCGCCGGTATCGTGAACCGCAAAGTTCTTGAAAACTGCGGAATCGATCCGGATGAGTACTCCGGCCTGGCTTTCGGCATCGGCCTTGAGCGAATCGCCATGCTCAAGTACGGGATCAATAACATCAAGCAGCTGTTCGAATCGGATCTGCGCGTCCTTCGCCAGATCAATGACCACTGACTTAAGGCGCCGCTGTTTCGGCTGTCAGATCAGACAGAATCAGGAGGTAAGAGAGAATGTTAGCACCATTAAGCTGGCTGAAAGAATATGTAGATATCGACATTAGCGCGCAGGAACTCCAGGACAGGCTTTTCTCATGCGGATTTGAGGTGGAGGAGCTCCATCAGGCGGGAGAAGAGATCAGCGGAGTCGTGGTCGG
>DGHP01000078.1:25642-35703 GCA_002392705.1 Lachnospiraceae bacterium UBA3845
ATGGTCGGCGCCACGGTCTATGAGACGGCGAAGGATCATGTCACCGTTGAAGGCGTGATGAAGATCAAAAAGGGAAAGCTGCGCGGCTATGATTCCTTCGGCATGCTCTGCTCCGGTACGGAACTGGGCGTAAATGAGGATATGTATCCGGGAGCCGGCTACAACGGCCTTCTTCTGCTGCCGGATGATGCGAAGCCGGGAGAGGATGTGAAGCCGATCCTGGGGCTGGATGACTGGATCTTCGATATTGCCATCACGGCGAACAGGCCTGACTGCCAGTCCATTTTCGGAATCGCGCGCGAGGTTGCCGCGGTTTTGGGAAAAGAGCTGAAAATGCCCGCTCTTGATTATCATGAATCCGGGATTGAGAAGGAAGGCTTCAGCGTGGAAGTGGAAGCTCCGGACCTGTGCCCGCGCTATATCTCCCATTATGTGACGGATGTGACGATCGGGGAGTCCCCGGCCTGGATGAAGAGAAGGCTGGCCCTGGTCGGAATGAATTCCATTTCCAATATCGTCGACATCACCAACTACATCCTCATGGAGCTCGGCCAGCCGATGCACGCTTTCGATGAGGATTTTATCCGCGGAAACAGGATCCTGGTACGCCGCGCGCAGGACGGGGAAAAGATCACCACCCTGGACGAGCAGGTCTATGAGCTGAATTCCAATAACCTGTGCATCTGCGACGGAACCGGGCCGGTTGCCCTCGCCGGCGTGATGGGCGGGCTCAATTCGGAGATCCGCGATACCACGAAGGGCGTTCTCTTTGAATCCGCGAAGTTTGCCCGCGACAATATCCGCAAGACCTCCCGCGCCCTCGGCAAAAGAACCGATTCCAGCGCCAGGTTTGAAAAGGGAATTGACGAATACGGCACTGTCATGGCCATGAAGAGAGCCCTGCATCTGGTGGAGGAACTGGGCTGCGGCAAAGTCGCTTCCACGCACCTCGACGTCAATACCGGCAATTCCGTTGAACCGCGTGAGATGAAGGTCTCGATCGCCAAAGTGAATTCCGTGCTCGGAATCACCGTACCGGACGAAGAGATCCTGAGAATCATGAAGAACCTTGATTTCGCTCCTTCAATCGACGGCGATGAGCTGACCCTGCAGATTCCGGCATACCGGGATGATATCGAGAGCTATCCGGACATTTCCGAGGAAGTCATCCGCATGTACGGTTATGAGCATATCCGTCCGACCCTGCTTGAGGAAGCGCAGGTTACGGCGGGCGGCCTGAACCTGAAGCAGCGTACCGAACTTGCCATCAAGAACAGGCTCTGCGCGGAGGGACTCTTTGAGGCCATGCACTATTCCTTCTTCAGTCCTGAGGATCTGAATCTTCTCAGGTTCCCGGAGGATGCGCCGGAGCGCGCCGCGATCCCGATCCTGAACCCCATCAACGAGGATCTGTCCATTATGCGGACTACCCTGGCAGCCTCCATGCTCCATGCGATCGAGCGAAACCAGAAAAACGGAACCATCTCCGGAAGACTCTTTGAAGCTGCCAGCCGTTTCATCCCGAAGGCGCTTCCGCTTACAGAATATCCCGATGAGAAAGCCACACTCTGCGTCGGCATCTGGGGCGACGGGGAGAACTTCTTCACCCTGAAGGGAATCGCCCAGGCGGTCGCGGACTGCCTCCTTGTGGAATTCAGATATGTGCCTGCACAGAAGCCCTTCCTGCATCCCTACCGCACAGCGGAACTGATCTGTGAAGGGGAGAAGGTAGGCTACCTCGGGCAGCTTGCCTATGACATCAAGGATCAGCTGAGCATGCGGACCGACGCCTTCGTCATGGAGATTGACCTGAGCGCCCTCGAGAAATACTACGGAAGAACCCCGGTGTTCAGGCCGCTGAGCAGATATCCGGATGAGAAAAGGGATCTGGCCTTTGTCATGAACAGGAACATCAGCTGCGGACAGGTGGAGGATCTGATCCGCTTAAGCTGCCCGAAGGTTTCAGACATCCAGCTCTTTGACGTCTATGAAGGCGTCCAGATCCAGCAGGACAAGAAGGGCATGGCCTTCACTGTCACCTTCAGTCCGGGGGAGGAGGAACTGACCGATTCCGCCGTGGACGGATATGTAAAGAAGATCCTGAAGAATCTGAAAAAAGAACTGGATATCGAACTCAGAAGCTGAAAAGAGCCTGCTGCTCCTGGGCTCAGAGCTTACTATTCACGGCCCTCCACACATCAGGCTGCAGACTCTTGTGTGCAGGTACGACGAAGCAGAACCCGGTTTCAAAATGGCCGTGAATCATAACTCTTTTTCATCTTTAAAGTTGACTTGAAGAGAAAGAAGTGTCATAATTAATACTGTAATTCAGTTACGATTCGAATTACCTGGGGTGTGCGACAGTTCTGTTTATTTTTGAACCTACATCGACTTGAACGGGTTCCCTATTATTGCTGTGATTGATGTCAGGCCTCCTTCGAGTGGAAGGCAGAGACGCAGCTGCGGTTACCCACCTGGCTTTACGCTAGGAGTCAAAAGACAGGGCATCGGCACTCCGGGATTCGCAGGAGACATATTCTGCCCACGGCTGTGTTTTGCAGACGTGGCTGCAGAATCGTCATCCGCCCCGTTGAATCAGGGTACAGAACTTCGTTACAGGAGGAGGACATACTCGTATGTCCTCTCTTTTTAGTTACTCTGCTGATGTTTCTTATAATGTTATCTGTTTTGAAATCATTTTCCGGTTCATCGGGTCTGCAGGAAAAACAGGTTCTGATTTAATAAAGCCGTGAATGGGGTAACGTTAAAATGAATGATTGTGAGACAATGGAATGAAGACAAGTGATTTCTGGTATGACCTTCCCCGGGAGCTGATCGCTCAGGATCCCCTTGAGGACCGGTCCTCCTCCAGGCTTATGGTTCTGGACAGGCAGACGGGGCAGCTTGGGCATCATGTGTTCAGGGAAATTGTGGATTTTCTGAATCCGGGCGACTGCCTTGTGATCAATAATACCCGGGTGATCCCGGCAAGGCTGATCGGCGTGAAGGAGGATACGGGCGCCGCTGTGGAGGTCCTGCTTTTAAAGCGCATTCCCGGCAGGGAGTCAGTCTGGGAGACCCTGGTCAGGCCCGGTAAAAAATGCAGGCCGGGAGCCCGCCTCTCTTTCGGGGACGGACTTCTGAGAGGAGAAGTTGCGGAGGTTGTGGAGGACGGGAACCGTCTCGTCCGCTTTGCGTACGACGGAGTGTTTGAGGAGATCCTGGACCGGCTGGGGCAGATGCCTCTGCCTCCCTACATTACCCATGAGCTGAAAGACAGGGACCGCTATCAGACGGTATACGCGAAGTATGACGGCTCCGCCGCAGCTCCGACGGCAGGCCTTCATTTTACAGAGGATCTGCTGGATCAGATCCGGGAGAAGGGCGTGAAGATCGCCCAGCTGACCCTCCATGTGGGACTCGGTACCTTCCGGCCTGTAAAAGTGGAGGATGTCACGCAGCATCACATGCACACAGAGCACTGCATGATCGACGGGCAGACTGCTGCCCTGATCAATGAGACGAAGCGCTCGGGCGGACGTGTGGTGGCTGTGGGGACAACCAGCTGCAGGACCCTGGAATCCATGGCCCTCGAGGACGGGACTGTGAGAAGCGGGGAGATGGACACCTCGATTTTCATCTACCCGGGCTATCACTTTAAGGTTATGGACGCCCTGATCACGAATTTCCATCTTCCGGAATCCACCCTGGTCATGCTGGTCTCCGCATTCGCCGGTAAAGAGCAGATTATGAACGCCTACGCCGAGGCGGTGAAGGAGCGTTACCGCTTTTTCTCCTTCGGAGATGCCATGTTCATCCACTGAGCGGGCTTTCCGCCGGCGCGGAATGAATTCCACAGTCACCCGGCAGGGCTTCGGGCCTGCCGGCAGATACCGTAAAACCGTTTTTAGGAGGAAAGAATTATGCCATCCTGGTTGAAAAATGCAGTATTTTATGAAATTTACCCCCAGTCTTTCAAGGACAGCAACTCGGACGGAATCGGCGATTTTAACGGTATTATCGAGAAACTCGATTACATCGCCGATCTTGGATGCAATGCCCTCTGGATCAATCCCTGCTTCGATTCCCCCTTCAAGGATGCGGGCTATGATATAAGGGATTATAAGAAGGCGGCGGAGCGCTACGGGACGAACGAGGATCTGTGCAGGCTTTTTGAAGAGGCCCATAAGAGAGGGATCAAAGTTCTTCTGGACCTTGTGCCAGGCCACACCAGTGAAGAGCATGAGTGGTTTCTTAAAAGTAAGAAGAATGAGAAAAATGAATATACCGACCGCTTCATCTGGACGGATTTCTGTTTCGCGGGCAGCCATGAATATCCATACATCGGCGGCGAGAGTGAACGGAGCGGGACCTATCTGCTCAGCTTCTTCAAGTGCCAGCCTGCCCTGAACTATGGCTGGCTGAATCCGGATGAGAGCTGGAAATGCGCCATCGACTCCGAGGCGGCCATCGCCACCAGGGAAGCCATCAAGGATGTCATGCGCTTCTGGATGGACGCAGGCTGCGACGGCTTCCGTGTGGATATGGCAGGCTCCCTTGTCAAGAGCGACGATGAGAAGAAAACGGGAACGAGCAGGTTCTGGCAGGATATCCGGGCCATGATGGACCGTGAATATCCGCAGTGCGCCCTGGTATCGGAATGGAGCCAGCCGGATATTGCCCTGAAAGCGGGCTTCCATATGGATTTTCTGCTCAATGTGTACCGGGGCGGCTACAGCAGCCTGATCCGTGATTACCAGAATCACGCGGACCACAATATTCTTTCGGATCCTTTCTTCACGGGCGCGGCCGGCATCGATGAGAAGGGGCAGTATGAGGACCACAGCTTTTTCAAAAAGGACGCCGGCGGAGATATCTGCCGTTTCCTGGATGAATATCTGAAATTTTATAAATCCTCGAAAGAGGACGGCTATATCAGCATGCTGACCTGCAATCATGATACGGTCAGGCCTTCCTACAACCTTACAGACAGGGAGCTGAAACTCTTTTACGGCATGATCTTCACCTTTCCGGGTGTTCCCTTCCTTTATTACGGGGACGAGATCGGCATGCGCTATCTGAACCTTCCCACGAAGGAGGGCGGTTATTTCCGGACGGGATCCCGCTCCCCGATGCAGTGGAACAGCGGAAAGAATCTGGGATTCTCTGACGCTGAGAAGGAGGCGCTCTATCTGCCGGTGGATCCGGCTCCCGATGCGCCGAACGCGGAGGATTCCATGAAGGATCCGGATTCTCTCCTGAATATGCTGAAGGCGCTTCTGAAACTGCGCCGCAGCGAAGCGGATCTTCAGGCAGACAGAGAACTTGAGATCCTTTACGCTGAGCCGGGCAGGCTTCCCTTCGTCTACCGCAGGGGCGCGAGGATTCTCGCCGTCAATCCGGGATCGGAGGAAGCAAGCGTGAAACTGGAGGCGGAAGACAGAGAGCTTCTCTTCAGCGTCGGCGAGGGCAGCCTGAAAGACGGTATTCTCAAAGCCGGCCCCCAGTCCTTCCTCATCTTCTGATGAGAAAGGAGATACGGCCGCTTCTGAAATCATTTCTGCTCCTCTCCCTGCCGACTGTGGCAGAGCAGATTCTGTCCACCCTGTTCCAGTATGTGGACACTGCCATGGTCGGGAGACTGGGGGAGGAGGCAACCGCGTCGGTAAGCGTGACATCGACAATCGGATGGCTGGTCGGCAGCGTCATATATGGCGGCGGGGCAGCCATCCTGACACTGACGGCCAGGGCTTACGGGGCGAAGGATAGAGAGAAGGGGGAGAAGCTTTCCTCCCTGAGCCTGATCCTGTCCCTGATTTTCGGGGTCCTGATCGGCGGAATCAGTATTCTCTTAAGTCCCCATATTCCGGTCTGGATGGGAGCGGATGTCAGGATCCGGGATCAGGCCAGCCGCTACTTTACCATCATAAGCCTTCCCATGTTCTTCCGGTCTCTCACAGCCTTGTGCGGAAGCGCGGTGAGGGGCGCCCAGGATACCAGAAGGCCGATGCTGATCAGCGTTCTGGCCAGCGTCATGAATGTGATCCTCGACTATATACTGATCTATCCCTGCGGCTATGGGGTAGATGGGGCGGCGGCTGCCACGGCTCTGTGCGTTACCTTTTCCGGAATCATGAACCTGCTCCTGATGCGGCGGACGCCCTTCCTCAGGGGGGCGGGATACCGGATGCCCGACCGGCAGCTGGTGCGGGAATGCCTGCAGCTGGCCTTTCCCGTCATGGGAATCAGCTGTGTGACCTGCATGGGCTATGTAGTCTTTGCGGGCCTGGTTTCGGGCATGGGAACGACGATCTTTGCGGCCCATTCCATCGCGGTCACGGCAGAGACAGTTTTCTATATTCCCGGTTACGGACTCAGGACTGCCACGACAGCCCTGACGGGGGCGGCGGTCGGAGAGGGGAACGGAGAGAAATTTTCCATCTACTGCAGGATTGCGGCAGGCCTGACCGTGGGAATGATGGTTCTGAGCGGAATCGCCCTATATTTCTGCGCTGACTGGCTGATGGGCCTTTTCACGCCCTCGGAAAGAGTGGTTCAGCTCGGGGCGCAGATGCTGCGGCTCGTGGCTTTTTCCGAGCCTTTCTTCGGCCTTTATGTCGTGCTGGAAGGCATCTATTACGGCATGGGACAGACCCGCTACCCCTTCTGGGTGGAGGCGGTCAGCATCTGGGGTGTACGGATCCTCTTTACCTATCTCTGTGTCAGGGTATGGAATCTGGGACTGCTGGAGGTCTGGTACTGTATGATCGCGGATAATGTCACCAAGGCGCTCCTTCTCTTTGCCCCCTTCCTTAAGGGAGGGAAAAGAGGTTTCCGGATGGATGAAGATTTGCTGCATTTTTAGCATGACAGATTCAGCAAAAGCCTTTACAATGAAATCAGATTTTCAGATGCAGAAGGTTTGACAGGAAATGAAAAAGGAGGATCATTATGCCCAGGAAAAAAGCTGACAGTTCAGCAGAGACAAAACTGACGGAAAAGATTGAGGAAGCAGTCGAAGCTGCCAAGGCAGATCTTGAGAAGGCAGCAGAGGCCGTGGAGAAGTCCGCGCCCGTAAAGAAGGCAAAAAAGAGCGCCTCGAAGGCTGCAGGGAAGATCGCGGAGAAAGCGGCAGGCCTGCCCGAGATAAAGACCTTCCTGCAGTACGCGGGGAAGTCCCTGGATGTAGCCGAAATCACGGAACAGTGCAAAGCGGACTGGAAAAAGAATTACGGCGGAAGAGGAAAGAGAATCCGCACGATCAGCGTTTATCTGAAGCATGAGGATGAGAAGGCTTATTATCTGGTGAACGGTTCGGAGGACGGATCCGTTGAACTCTGATGAAGCTTTTTGTTTCCGGTTATTGATGATGCAGCTCTGTGCCCTGCGGCGCAGGGCTTTCTTATTGGCGCAGGAAAGCCCACAGCTGGGTGCAGAACAGTCATCCGGGGCACTGAGTCATGCTGCAGAACTTAATTTTGGGAGGAGGAGAGGAAATGAACAGACTGGATATACTGATTGAACAGGTTCGCGAATACGGAGAGCAGTGCAGGGAAGAAGGTGCCAGGAATGAGCGCAGGCTGATCGCGCAGCGCTTTCTGGAACTGGACCGGAGGATGAACGCCCGGGGCGGCGATGCCATGATCCGGATGGTCAGTGATCTGTGCGTCCTTGAGGAGGAAGAGGTCCGTCAGATCCTGGAGAGTATCTGACCTTTTTTCCGGCAGGAGCACTTGCATTCTTTTCATATCGTGCTATAATCCCCGATTAACCGAAAGGGGATGAATAATATGACGAATAATAAGCATGATTATAAAGAATATGTGCCCGGCAGTTCCTTCGCCGAGGCCTTTGAGACCGATAAAATACCGATGATGCAGATGGCTCATCTCAGAAATCTGGATTACCAGATCAGCAGGCACCTGTCCTATGAGCGGACGGTAGATGAATTTCTTCTGCAGCTCGCGGTGAACGATTCCCTGCACGCCCTGAAGATCCGCAGGGATCTGGTGATTCTTCTGAATGAGGAGGGGGCGCTGGTCCGGGAGGATGGAAAATGGATCCTTCTCTTTACTCCCCAGTGCGCGGAGGGCGCTTCCCTCAGGGAGGATGCCCCGCTGTATCCGGTTTTCCGCTCACTGCTGAAGAAGGAGAAAGAGGGAACAGTATGCAGGATCCGCGTGCCGGAGAGGAGCATGAAGGCGCTGGTCTCCGGTAAGAATCCCTTCTCCATTCTGGATGAATACTGCATGTCCCAGCCCGGAGGCTATCTGGCCATAGCCGAGCAGATTGTTTTCGCGGGGCCGGAGGAACTGTACCGGCATGTTCCGGTCTGTCACTACAACGCCCTTGCGACCGTGGACAGGGATGAGATCGAGAACTATCAGACCATCCGGGCGCTTCTGGATGATTACATCCTCCAGTGCGACAGCATGCAGCCCGGGGACAGGCTTCAGCCGCTCTCCATAGCGGTTTTCGGCCCTCCGGGGGCAGGCAAATCCTTTGGAGTGAAGCAGATCGCCTCCACCTCGGGAAGATTTGCCGTAACGTCTCTGAATGTTTCCCAGTACAAGGGGCCGGCAGCCCTTTTTGAGGCCATGGAGGAAGCCCTGAACTGTCCGAAGGGCAGAATCCCTCTGATTTTCTTTGATGAATTCGATTCGGAACTGGATTCAGAGGCGAGGGGCTGGCTGAAATATTTCCTTGCTCCCATGCAGGACGGGGAATACACGCTGAACGGCCGTACGAGATCCATCGATGACGCGGTGTTTGTCTTCGCTGGCGGAACTGCGGAATCCTTCCGGCAGTTTCTTCCATCTGACCAGTCCGGGCAGGCGGAGGCCTTCCGCAAGGTCAAGGGCCCGGATTTTGTCAGCAGGCTGAAGGGAATCCTGAATATCAAAGGTCTGAATCCGGTCAGCATCACGGACAGGAGCCATATCATCCGGAGGGCAACCCTGCTCAGGGAGCAGATTATCCGCAGGATCCCGGGCATCTACAATTCCGACGGCGGGCTGATCAATATTTCAAAGGGTCTTCTTTCCGCCCTGCTCCGGGTATCTGAGTACCGGCACGGGGCAAGGTCCCTGGAGTTCATACTGTCCATGTGCAGGCTCTCCGACGTGAACCGTTTCACGCCTTCCTGCCTTCCCATGGACGAGCAGCTGGATCTGCATCTGGATGTAAAGGACTTCAGAAACAAGCTGGCTTTTGAGCAGGTAATGGGCGACGCCGTCGAACAGTACGCGAGAATCGCCCATATGAATATTCTGAAGAAGCATCCGTGGGCAGAGAAGGCAGCTGCTGAACGCAGCCTGCAGCAGGCCGGCCGTGACGTCACGTTCTCGGAAGCGCTCTCCGCATCCGCGATGAGCGCCGGTGAGATCAGTATGACTTATGAGACGGTGCGGTGCCCGGACGAGTTTGCTCCCTGGAGCGAGCTGGAAGAATGCTACAAGGAGAGCTACCGGTCGCAGATCCGTTTTCTCGGAGAGAAGCTGCAGGATTATGATATGCAGATCGGACTCAGACCGATCGCGGGAAGCGGCGCGCCGGACGCGATCACTGAGCTCTTCGGACCCGTGCTGGAAGAGTTTGCCCGGCTCGAACATGAGAGATGGATGCGGGACCGCAGGATTGCGGGCTGGACAGCCGGCAGCCCGAATGCGGACCTGAAGCAGACGCCGGAGCTGGTTCCCTACGATGAACTGGATGAGATGACCCGCTCCTTTATCCGCATGCAGGTCAGAGAGATCCCGGGGCAGCTTCGCGAAATCGGATATGAGCTCTACTTTAAGTGGAAATGATCTGCGAAGCGCGGATAGCCTGTGCTGTACGCAATTTCACTGAGGAAGCAAAGCTGTCAGGCGGAATATGCGGGCGGCCTGATGTGCGGAGGAACGCGGACAGCAACGGAAACGGAGGCCGGGCCGAATCCTGCGCTTGACCTTGGAACTGACTTCTGAGATAATATACCGATCAATTGTTACTATTCACGGCCTGTTTGAAATCGGGTTCCGGTTCGTAGTGCTTGCATGTAAGAAACAGGTTCTGATTTCAAA
>DGHP01000078.1:35763-48396 GCA_002392705.1 Lachnospiraceae bacterium UBA3845
CTGCGAAGCAGGAACTCCACACACAATTCCTTTCCCCTGCCCGGGACCGGGAGAGGGATGCAGCAGTATGGAAACAGCATGGAAGAATCCGTTCCGGGGCAGGAGAGGATGGCATGAAGATCAGGATTATGAAACTGGATGAAAGAGCCGTCCTTCCCGGCGCGGCTACCGGACAGAGCGCGGGATATGATCTGTGCGCCTGCATGAAGGAGGAGAGGACGGTCATTGCCCCCGGATCGACAAAGCTGATCGGAACGGGACTTGCGGCCGCGATCCCGGAAGGGTACTTCGGAGGCGTCTTTGCCAGGAGCGGTCTGTCCCTGAAGCAGGGACTGCGTCCGGCGAACTGTGTCGGGGTGATTGATCCCGATTACCGCGGGGAGATCTGCGTGGCGCTGCACAACGATTCCGGAACGGAGCGGGTCATAGAGCAGGGAGAGCGCATTGCGCAGCTGCTGATCCTTCCTTTTATGAAAGCCGAATTTGAAGCGTGCGAAAGCCTGGATACGACATCCCGCGGGGAAGGCGGCTTCGGACATACGGGCCTTTACTGAAACCGCATGGACTCCTGAAAAGATATGAATCAGATAAACTATCAGAAAAAACTGGATGCGCTTCTGGAGAAGATCAGCAGGCGGACGCAGGAAGGGGAAAAAGTCCCGAGACTGTTCCTGCACAGCTGCTGTGCTCCCTGCTCCAGCTATGTGCTAGAATACCTGTCGGACTATTTTGAAATAACGGATTTTTTTTATAATCCGAACATCGGGCCGCCGGAGGAATACCGGCGCAGGGAAGAAGAGCTTAAGCGGCTGATCGCTGAGATGAAGCCGCGGCATCCTGTTCATTTTTCTCCCGGACGTTATGAGCCGGAGGAATTTTACCGCGCGGTAAAAGGCCTGGAGCAGATCCCGGAGGGAGGGGAGCGCTGCTTTGCCTGCTACCGGCTCAGAATGGAGGAGGCTGCCAGGCTGGCGGCGGAGGGCGCTTATGATTATTTTACGACCACCCTCTCCATCAGCCCCCTCAAGAACGCGCAGAAGATCAATGAGATCGGGGAAGAGCTGGCCGGGATCTATGGGGTCTGCCATCTTCCTTCGGATTTTAAGAAACGAAACGGCTATCTCCGTTCCATACAGCTGAGCCGGGAACATGATCTCTACCGGCAGGATTACTGCGGCTGTATCTTCTCAAAGATGGAGCGGGAGAGCGGAAAAAAGCAGTGAGAGATTGGAGGGCGCAGTATGGCGCAGCTTTGGGGCGGCAGATTTACGAAAGAGACAGATGCACTTGTAAAACAGTTCAATGATTCGCTCCCATTTGACCGCCGGCTTTACCGGCAGGATATCCAGGGCAGCATCGCCCACGCCGCAATGCTCGGCAGGCAGGGGATCCTGACAGACGGGGAAGTGGAGGCGATTGTCAGCGGACTCGGATCGATTCTCAGGGATATCGAGAGCGGGGATCTTGCCTTCTCAGATGAATATGAAGATATTCACAGCTTTGTGGAGGCGCAGCTGATTTGCCGGATCGGGGACGCCGGAAAGAAGCTGCATACCGGACGCAGCCGCAATGACCAGGTCGCGCTGGATATGAAGCTGTATGTCCGCGATGAGATTCATGAGACGGACGCCCTGCTGAAGCATTTTCTTAAGACCATCCTGCACGTGATGGAGGAGAACCTGGATACCTACATGCCGGGATTCACACATCTGCAGAAAGCGCAGCCGGTCACCCTCGCCCATCATTTCGGGGCATATTTTGAGATGTTCCGCAGGGACAGGGAACATCTGAGTTCCCTGATTGAGCGCATGGACACATGTCCGCTGGGAAGCGGGGCTCTTGCCGGGACCACCTATCCTCTGGACCGCAGCTTTACCGCCAGGGAGCTCGGTTTCAGCCGCCCCTGCCCAAACTCCATGGACGGGGTTTCCGACAGGGATTACCTGATCGAGTTTCTCAGCATTCTGGCCGCCTGCCAGATGCATCTGAGCCGCTTTTCCGAGGAAGTGATCATCTGGAACAGCAACGAGTACCGTTTTGTGGAACTGGACGACGCCTATTCGACCGGCTCCAGCATCATGCCGCAGAAAAAGAATCCGGATATCGCTGAGCTGGTCAGGGGCAAGACCGGCCGCGTCTACGGAGCCCTGATGGGTCTTCTGACCGTGATGAAGGGGATTCCCCTTGCATACAACAAGGATATGCAGGAAGACAAGGAGGGCGCTTTCGACGCGATCGACACGGTCAAGCAGAATATCCGCCTCTTTGACGGGATGGTGTCAACCATGAAATTCCGCAGGGACGTGATGGAGGCTTCCGCGAAAAACGGCTTCACCAATGCCACGGATGCTGCGGATTACCTGGCCTCACGAGGCGTTCCTTTCCGGGATGCCCACGCTGTTACCGGGAGGCTGGTACTTTACTGTATCGAAAAGGGGAAGGCTCTGGATGACCTGAGTCTTGAAGAATTCAGACAGTTTTCGGACCGTTTTGACAAGGATATCTACGAGGCGATCTCCCTGAAGACCTGTGTGGAGAAGCGCCTGACGGAAGGCGCCCCCGGCAGGGCGTCCATGGAGAAAGCGATCGCCGCGTCCAGGGAATACCTCGGCACACGGCAGAGCGCGGAGTCTGTTTATTCCGCCGGCCATATCTGAAACCAGAAAACATTTGTTCGATCCGGAGATCTGTGGTAAACTATAGGAGGTATGATCCATGGAACAGAAACTGAAAGCAGGAATTCTCGGCGCAACAGGTATGGTAGGCCAGCGTTTCATCTCGCTGCTTGCGGACCATCCGTATTTTGAGATCACCGCTCTGGCGGCAAGTCCGCGCAGTGCCGGCAAAAGCTATGAGGAGGCGGTCGGCGGCCGCTGGAAGATGGATACTCCTATGCCGGAGAAGGTTGCGAAGATGACGGTGATGAATGTCACTGAGGTGGAGAAGGTCGCTTCCCAGGTTGACCTGGTTTTTTCCGCCGTCGATATGAGCAAGGACGAGATCCGCAGGATTGAGGAGGCTTACGCGAAGACGGAGACGCCGGTGGTATCCAACAACAGCGCCCATCGCTGGACGCCTGATGTTCCCATGGTAGTGCCGGAGATCAACGTGGAGCATTTCGATGTGATTCCTTTCCAGAAGAAGAGACTGGGCACGGAGCGCGGTTTCATTGCCGTGAAGCCCAACTGTTCGATTCAGGCCTACGCGCCGGCCCTCGCGGCCTGGAGGGAGTTCGGACCTACAGAACTGGTCGCTACCACATACCAGGCCATCTCCGGAGCGGGCAAAACCTTCCGCGACTGGCCGGAGATGGTGGGAAACGTGATCCCCTTTATTTCCGGTGAGGAGGAGAAGAGCGAGAAGGAGCCGCTGCGCATCTTCGGTCATATCGAGAACGGCGTGATCGTTCCGGCGAAGGAGCCTGTCATCACATGCCAGTGTGTGCGCATCCCGGTTCTCAACGGCCATACCGCGGCTGCCTTTGTGCGCTTCAGGGAGAAGCCTTCCAAAGAGGAGCTGATCGACAGGCTCGTCAGTTTCCGCGGCTATCCCCAGGAACATAATCTTCCGAGCGCCCCGAAGCAGTTTATCCAGTACTGCACGGAGGACAACCGTCCCCAGATTACGCTCGACGTGGATTATGAGAGAGGGATGGGCATCTCCATCGGCCGCCTGAGAGAGGATACGGTCTATGACTGGAAGTTCATAGGCATGGCGCACAATACGCTGCGCGGCGCCGCGGGAGGCGCTGTCCTCTGTGCGGAGACCCTTGTTTCCCTGGGATATATTGCGAAGAAGTGATGTCTGTTCACTCCCGTGAGCATTGACAGAAGGTAAACGCGGCAGCCCCCAGGCTGCCGTGCTTTACGGATATGGAGAGAGTACCCGCAGACAGGTATGGGCAAATCATTATTTATTGCAGAGAAGCCGAGTGTCGCGCAGGAATTTGCGAAGGCACTCGGTGAATCTATGACAAGGCATGACGGCTACCAGGAATCGGAGAACCTGCTGGTGACCTGGTGCGTCGGGCATCTGATTACCATGAGCTATCCGGATGCCTACGATGAGCGATATAAAAAGTGGAGTCTTGATACGCTTCCTTTTCTGCCTGAGCATTTCCTCTATGAGACGATCCCGTCCGCCAGAAAGCAGTTCGGGATCGTAAAGAATCTCCTGAACAGGCCGGACGTGGAGACGATCTATGTCTGCACAGACTCCGGACGCGAGGGAGAGTATATCTACCGCCTGGTAAGGCAGGAAGCCGGCGTCAGGGGGAAGAAGGAAAAGCGGGTCTGGATCGATTCCCAGACAGAGGAGGAGATCCTGCGCGGGATCAGGGAAGCGAAGGATCTGAGCGCCTATGACAACCTCAGCGCGGCAGCTTATCTGCGCGCAAAGGAAGATTATCTGATGGGAATCAATTTTTCCAGAGCCCTCACCCTGAAGTACGGCAATTCGATGGCAGCCTTTCTCGGAGAGCGTTACTGTGTGATTTCCGTAGGCAGGGTTATGACCTGTGTCCTTGGCATGGTTGTCCGGAGGGAGCGTGAGATCCGGGATTTCAGGGAGACTCCCTTTTACCGCGTCATGGCAGTGCTCAGCGCAGGACAGTCCCCCTTCCGCGCCGAGTGGCGTGCCGTCGAGGGCTCCCGTTATTATCAGAGCCCGAAGCTTTATAAAGAGAACGGTTTTCGCAGCAGGGAGGACGCGGAACAGCTGATTTCAAGTCTTTCCGAAAAAGAGCCGCTTCAGGCTGCGCTTGTTTCCATTGAGAAAAAGAAGGAAAAAAAGAATCCGCCCCTGCTTTACAACCTTGCCGAGCTTCAGAACGACTGCAGCCGTCTCTTCCGGATCAGCCCGGACCAGACCCTGAATATCGTTCAGGAGCTTTACGAAAAAAAACTGGTCACCTATCCCAGAACGGACGCGAGAGTGCTCTCGTCCGCCATAGCGAAGGTGATCGGGCAGAATCTGTCCGGGCTTAAGAATTTCGCCCCGGCGTCGCCCTTTGCGGAGGAAGCGCTGCAGGCGGGCAGCTGGAAAACGATCGCGAAGACCCGCTATGTGGATGATAAGCAGATCACGGATCACTACGCCCTGATCCCGACCGGACAGGGCCTCAGTGCCCTGAAGGGCCTCAGTTCCACGGCTTTCGGCGTCTACTGCACGATTGTAAAACGCTTTCTCGGCATCTTCTATCCTCCGGCGGTGTACCGCAGGATCAGCCTGGTTCTTGACTCTTCCGGGGAAAAGTTTTTCGCCTCTTTCCGCATTCTGGAGGAGGAAGGCTACCTGAGGGTGATGAAGGAGAATGGCGCTTCCGCGGAGGAGGAGCAGAACGCGGGCGGGGGAGGAGAATGGAACCCTGAACTTCTTCAGGCACTGGAGAAGCTGAGAAAAGGAGCTGTCCTTCCGGTGAGCGGATTTGAGATCCGGGAAGGGAAGACCTCTCCGCCCAAGCGCTATAATTCCGGTTCGATGATTCTTGCCATGGAGAATGCGGGACAGTTGATCGAGGATGAGGAGCTGCGCGAACAGATCAAGTCCTGCGGGATCGGGACCAGCGCGACCAGGGCGGAGATCCTGAAGAAGCTGGTGTCGAACCGCTATATTCAGCTGAACAGCAAGACACAGATTCTGACGCCCACTCTGATGGGGGAGATGATCTATGATGTGGTTCTGAGGTCCATCCGCTCCCTGCTGAATCCCGAGCTGACAGCCAGCTGGGAGAAGGGACTGAATTATGTGGCAGAGGGCTCCATCACATCGGCGGAATATATGGAGAAGCTGAGCGCATTTATATACAGGTGGACCAACGGCGTGAAGCAGGCCGGCAACCAGAGCCAGCTTCTTCCCTGCTACCAGAGCGCTGCCCGCTTCTACAAGACACGCGGCGGCGCCGGGCAGGCATCTTACAAAGGCCGGCGGAGCGCAGGCTCATCCGGCAGCGGAAAGAAGAAAAAGAAAGAGACGGCAGCAGAAGGCTGACACCAGCGCATGCGGAGCAGATACCCATGCGGATCTGATAAAGGACAGGGAATGGCAAAGACAAAGGGATACAATGCGGAATCGATCACAGTGCTGGAAGGACTGGAAGCGGTCAGGCGCAGACCCGGCATGTACATCGGAAGTACCTCCAGGAAGGGGCTTAACCATCTGATCTATGAAATCGTAGACAATTCTGTGGATGAGCATCTGGCCGGATACTGCAGCGAGATCACCGTGACGCTGAACGATGACGGGAGCGCCGCCATATCCGACAACGGACGCGGGATTCCCATCGACCTGCACGCGAAGGGCGTCAGCGCGGAGCGCGTGGTCTTCACGACGCTTCACGCCGGCGGCAAGTTTGACAACAGCTCCTACAAGACCAGCGGAGGCCTCCACGGCGTCGGCTCTTCCGTAGTCAACGCCCTCTCGGTCTGGCTGGACGTGAAGGTGTCCAGGGACGGGAAGATCTATCATGACCATTACAGGAAGGGGCAGCCTGACCTGGAACTTGAAAACGGCCTGCTCCCCGTAATCGGGAAGTCCAGGGAGACGGGGACGGCCATCTGTTTTCTCCCGGACCCCGAGATCTTTACCCAGACAACCCGCTTTTCCTCCAGCGACGTCAAGAACCGCCTGCATGAGACGGCTTATCTGAATCCCGAGCTTACGATCATCTTCCGGGACCTTCGTGACGGCAGGGAGGAGGAGGTCCGCTTCCATGAGCCGGACGGCATCCTCGGTTTTATCCGGGATATCAACAAAAACAAGGAGACCGTCTGCGATCCGATCTATGTGAAGGGCGTAAGCGATGATATTACGGTGGAACTGGCGATCCAGTATGTGAATGAATTCCATGAGGACGTCCTGGGTTTCTGCAATAATATCTTCAACGCGGAGGGCGGAACCCACCTGACGGGGTTCAAGACGGCTTTTACCAGCGTCATGAACAGCTACGCCAGGGAACTGGGGATCCTGAAGGAGAAAGACAGCAATTTCACCGGCGCGGATATCCGCAACGGTATGACTGCAGTGATCTCGATCCGCCACCCGGACCCCAGTTTTGAGGGGCAGACCAAGACCAAGCTTGACAACGCGGATGCGGCCAGGGCGGTAGCCAAGGTCACGGGCGACGAGATCACCCGCTATTTTGACAGGAATCTCGCCGCGCTGAAGGAGGTGCTGGGCTGCGCCGAGAAGGCGGCGAAGATCCGCCGGACGGAAGAAAAAGCCAGGACCAACCTGCTCACAAAACAGAAGTATTCCTTTGACTCCAACGGGAAGCTGGCGAACTGCGAATCGAAGGATCCGAAAAAATGCGAGATCTTCATCGTCGAGGGAGACTCCGCCGGAGGCAGCGCAAAAACGGCGCGCGACAGGTCCTTCCAGGCGATCCTTCCCATCCGGGGCAAGATCCTGAACGTGGAAAAGGCGTCGATTGACAAGATCCTCGCCAACGCCGAGATCAAGACCATGATCAATTCCTTCGGATGCGGTTTTTCAGAGGGGTACGGCAACGATTTTGATATCAGCAGGCTGCGCTATGACAAGATCATCATCATGGCAGACGCGGACGTGGACGGGGCGCATATCTGCACCCTGCTCCTGACCCTGTTCTACCGCTTCATGCCGGACCTGATCTATGAGGGGCATGTCTATATTGCCATGCCGCCGCTTTACAAGGCGATTCCCTCCAGGGGAGAGGAAGAGTATCTCTACGATGACGAGGCCCTTGCCCGCTACCGGAAGAAGCACAGGGCGCCCTTTACCCTGCAGCGCTACAAGGGTCTGGGCGAGATGGACCCGGACCAGCTCTGGGAGACCACGCTGAATCCCGAGACGCGCACCATGCGCCAGGTGGGGATCGAAGACGGCCGTATGGCCAGCGACGTGACGGAACTTCTGATGGGCAATGACGTTCCGCCCCGCAAGGAATTTATCTATGAGCATGCCCGCGACGCCGCACTGGATATCTGACGGCAGCGGGGAAGAGGCTTGTATCCGCATACGAATCACTGTGAACCGGCATGAACTGACGGCCGGCAGCGGACGCTGCGGCATATGCAGGAGAAGAAAAAACAGATGGCAAACGAACTGATCCAGACAGAATATTCCGAGATTATGCAGAAGTCCTACATTGACTATGCGATGAGCGTAATCGTGGCCAGGGCCCTCCCGGATGTGAGGGACGGACTGAAGCCGGTCCAGAGGCGCACGCTCTACGACATGTATGAACTCGGGATCCGCTATGACAGGCCCTACCGCAAGAGCGCCCGCATTGTGGGCGATACCATGGGTAAATATCATCCGCACGGTGATTCTTCCATCTACGGTGCCCTGGTCGTCATGGCGCAGGACTTCAAGATGGGGCTTCCGCTGGTGGACGGACATGGAAACTTCGGCTCCATCGAGGGAGACGGCGCGGCGGCCATGCGCTATACGGAGGCGCGCCTTCAGAAGATCACCCAGGAAGCCTTTCTGTCGGACCTGGACAAGGGGGTTGTCGAGTTCGGTCCGAACTTTGACGAGAATGAGAAAGAGCCGCTGGTTCTCCCGGCACGGATCCCGAACCTTCTGGTGAACGGATCGGAGGGAATCGCGGTCGGTATGGCCACAAGTATTCCGCCCCATAATCTCGGGGAGGTGGTCGACGCCGTCATCGCGCTGATCCGGGACAATTCCCTGACGGACGACGATCTGATGCAGTATGTGAAGGGACCGGATTTTCCCACCGGAGGAATCGTGGTGAACCGGGATGAGCTTCCGGAGATTTACCGCACAGGAAGCGGCAGAATCCGGATCCGCGGAAAGGTGGAGACAGAGAAGATTCCCCGCACGGACCGGCTCAGGCTTGTCGTCACCGAGATTCCCTACACCATGATCGGGGCCGGGATCGGGAAGTTCCTGAATGATGTGGCGGCTCTGGCGGACAGCAAGGCGGGCGGCGAGATCAGCGATATCTCAAACCAGTCCTCAAAGGAAGGGATCCGGATCGTGATCGAGCTGCGCAAAGGGGCGGATCCGGACTATATCCGGAACCTTCTGTACAAGAAGACCAAGCTGGAGGATACCTTCAGCGTGAATATGCTCGCCGTGGCGGGCGGACGCCCCGAGACCTTTTCACTCAGGGGAATCCTGGAGGCCCATATCGACTTTCAGTTTGAGATCGCCACCAGGAAGTACCAGCATATGCTGGACAGCGAGCTTGAGAAAAAGGAGATCCAGGAGGGCCTTATCCGCGCGGTCGATGTGATCGATCTGATCATCGAGATCCTCCGCGGCTCCAGAGACCGGAAGATGGCCAAAGACTGCCTTGTCAGCGGGAATACGGAGGGCATTCATTTCAAGACGGCGAAGTCAGAAAAAGCCGCGGCCAGGCTCCGTTTTACCGACGCCCAGGCGACGGCCATCCTTGAGATGCGGCTCTACAAACTGATCGGACTTGAGATCGACGCACTCACGGCCGAGTACAATGAGACCATGAAGAATATTGAGACCTACACGGATATCCTCAATCATTATTCTTCCATGGCCGGAGTGATCGTGCGCCAGCTTCAGGCTTACAAAAAGCAGTACGCCCATCCGCGCCTGACACAGATCGAGAATGCGGAGGCGATCGTGCTGGAGGAGAAGAAGGCGGAAGCCTATCCGGCTGTCCTTCTGATGGACCGCTTCGGCTATGTGCGGACCATAGAGGAGCCAGTTTATGAGAAGAACAGGGAAGCAGCCGACGCGGAGAACCGCTTCGTCATTCACTGCATGAGCGACGCAAGGCTGTGCCTGTTCACAGACAGCGGAAAGCAGCATCTTCTGAAAGTGGAAGATATCCCCCACGGCAAATTCCGGGACAAGGGAACGCCGGCGGACAATCTCTGCAATTACGATTCCTCGAAGGAGAGCATCCTGACCGTTATGGACCTGAAGGAGATCGTCAGCTCCTTCCTCATCTTCGTGACCGAGCAGGGCTATATCAAGCAGGTCGCGGGGACAGAGTTCGACGTGAGCAAGCGGACCATCGCCTCCACGCATCTGGCGGATGACGACCGCGTCATCAGCGTGCATCCGGCCCATTTCCAGGCAAGCATCGTCCTTCATACCTCCGGCAATTACCTGCTGAGACTGAGCGAGGAGGATATTCCGGTCCAGAAGAAAGGCGCAAGGGGTGTACACGGGATCAAGCTGGGCTCAGGAGAGAAGGTGGAGACAGTCTTCTACCTGGAGGACGGAAGCGAGAGCGAGGTCATGATCGGGGAGAAGAAGACGCTGCTTAACCGTCTGCATATCTCGGCCAGAGGTTCCAAGGGCAGCAAGATACGGCGCTGAAAAATACTTTTTTTGGAAAAAGCCTTGAATTTCCCACTGTCTGGTGATAGATTATACATGAATTAAATAACTGTCGACGAAGAACGGGTTGTAAAACCCGTTCTTTTTACGCATATACAGGAAGGGAGCCGGATGAGCCGCAGTGAATATGAATCCAGGACGGAAGCGCTTCTGAAGCCGATCCTGTCGGGCAGGGCGTTTGAGCTGGTCGATGTGGAGTATGTGAAGGAAGGCGGGAACTGGTATCTGAGAGCTTATATCGACAAGCCCGGAGGGATCACGGTAGATGACTGCGAGATCGTCTCCAGGGAACTTGAGGCAGAGCTGGACCGCGAGGATTTCATAGCGGATTCCTACATTCTGGAGGTTTCATCTCCGGGGCTGGGAAGACCGCTGAAGAAGGATAAGGACTATGCCCGGAATGAAGGGAAAGAGGTGGAGATCCATCTGTTCAGGCCCTTTGAGCATGAAAAACAGTGGCAGGGAATCCTGACTGCCTGGGACAGCGGCAGCGTCAGGATCCGGACAGAGGAGGGAAGAGAGCTGACATTCAGCAGGAAAGAGCTCGCCCTGATCCGGGAGGCATTCGACTTCTGAAGACAGAGGAAAAGACAGATTTTTACAGGTCATAGAGAAAAAGACTGGTTTACAGGGGGAAAATGGAAAAATTATGAATGATGAATTATTTGATGCGCTCGTGATTCTTGAAAAAGAGAAGAATATCAAGAGTGAAGTGCTTCTTGAAGCGATCGCAAAGTCACTGGAGCAGGCCTGCAGGAATAATTTCAACCGGCCTGAGCTGGACAATATCGTTGTCGATCTGAATCAGGAGAAGAGAAGCTTCGGGATCTTCCTGGCAAAGGAAGTGGTCGAGACTGTGGAGGACAAACTGAAGCAGATCAGTCTTGCAGACGCCAGAATGATCAACAGCAAGTATGAAGTCGGCGATGTTGTGAACGTTGACATCAATTCAAGGGCATTCGGCCGTATCGCGGTCCAGAACGCGAAGAACGTCATTCTGCAGCAGATCCGCGAGGCGGAGAGAAAGAGCCTGTTCGCGGATTACTATGATAAAGAGAACAAGGTTGTCACCGGCGTGGTTCAGCGCTATGTCAACCGGAATGTCGCCATCAATCTCGGCAAGGTGGATGCGATCCTCAGCGAGAGCGAGATGATCAAGGGCGAGACCTTCTATCCGAACCAGAGGGTCAAGGTCTATGTGCTGCGCGTTGACAACGCGCCCAAGGGACCGAGAATCGTGGTTTCGAGAAAGCATCCCAACCTGGTGCGCTGCCTCTTCGAGCAGGAAGTTGCGGAAGTTGCCGACGGTACGGTTGAGATCAAGGCGATCGCCAGGGAAGCGGGATCCAGGTCGAAGATGGCAGTCTGGTCCAATATCCCGAATGTGGACGCGGTCGGCGCCTGTGTCGGGCAGAACGGAAACCGTGTGGCGGCTGTCGTGGATGAGCTGGACGGGGAGAAGATCGATATCGTGAGCTGGGATGAGAATCCGGCTTACTTCATCGAGAACGCCCTGAGTCCCGCGAAGGTGATCACGGTCATCGTTGATCCGGACGAGCGCACCGCCAGGGTGGTCGTTCCTGATTATCAGCTCTCACTGGCGATCGGCAAGGAAGGACAGAATGCCCGGCTGACCGCCCGGCTGACCGGCTATAAGATCGATATCAAGTCCGAGACCCAGGCCATTGAATCCGGTGAGCTTCAGGAGTTCCAGGATGAGTATTATGACTATGAGGACGAGTATGACGAGAACGGGGAGCCCTATCCGGATGAGTATTATGAAGACTATCCGGAGGACGAATATTATGAGGCGGATCCGGCTGAGGATCCGGAGGCGGAACCCGTTCTGGAGTAAAACAGCATTCCTTTACTGAGGAAAGAGGCAGGAACTACGGAGATGGTACAGAACAGAAAAGTGCCTCTCAGACGATGTGTCGGCTGCGGGGAGATGAAGGAGAAACGTGATCTGATCCGCGTTCTGAAGGAAGATGAGAACCGGATTTCGCTGGATCCGACCGGCCGGAAAAACGGCCGCGGCGCTTACCTGTGCAGGAAGCAGGAATGCCTGGAGAAGGCAGTAAAAAACCGGGGATTGGAACGTTCCCTGAAATGCAGGATCGACAGCGCTGTCTACCAGGCCCTTTCAGAGGAGCTGAGAGAAGCGGAAAGCTGAAAGGAGTGAGCAGGGATGGAACAGGAGCGTAAAATACTGAATCTGATCTCCCTCGCGAAGAAGGCCGGCAAAGTGGCTTCCGGGGAGTTTTCCACCGAGAAGGCGGTAAAGTCCGGAAAGGCAAAGCT
>DGHP01000088.1 GCA_002392705.1 Lachnospiraceae bacterium UBA3845
GCGGACCGTCCTGCTGCGTCATAACCGCTCCGCTTTCAAACGTCATAACAACCGTGCCGTCTTTCAATTCCATTGTTCCCTGATATTGAAAAGTGGTATTCCTGTTTTCCGCATCGTTTCCCTGCACATCAAAGGAAGCGGCATGATCCTGCACGACGGTTTCTTTCATCTCCTGGTACAGCGTCGATTGATCAAAAGAATCCGTAAAAGTCCATTCCATTTTTCCGTCAACAATGCTTTTTATCATCACCGAAAGATCCCCGCCCCAGGGATCCTTGCCGCGAAACCAGGCGCCGGCATAATCTGCGTATTCCTGATCCGACACTGCCAGCTTTTCGATTTCGGAAGAACAGGCAGTGATCAGAAGGCAGAGCGCCGCTGCGAGAATGATGGTTACAATGTTTTTCTTTTTCTTTACTATTGCCTTTCTTTTAAAAGCCATTTCAGATTCTGAACAGCCGCGAACAGACCCGTCGCAATCCGCCCTTCCCCTACCTGCGGGCACCTTTTTGATCAGCTGAATTTCTCCAGCCATTCCATAATTTCCCGATTATGATCGTTCGCGCTTACCAGGTCTTCCGGCACGACCGGCGTCCCCTGCTTCCCGTTCCGCAGCCACAGAATAATATCCAGGATCAGGGTCTCCGGATCACGCTCCAGCACCTCCGCCATTTCCGGCGTAAGTTTTGCCGCATCTTCCGGCGGCTGGAACAGCGGCGCGTTCGAATGAAGCAATTCCGGATGTTTCTCTTCAATCTCCATCAGATCCCAGAATTCTTTTTTCGTTACTTCCGAATCGTCATGAACCATATAGATACAGCCTGTTTCCGTCTTCAGATCCTTCGTTTCCTGAAGTATGCTGCTTCTTGCGGCACTGCTCACCCAGCCCGAATAAAAGCTTTTCATGGAAAGGAGGATCGGAACAATGCCGGACGCGTTGATCGGTCTGTCCCGATCCGAATAAAAATCCTTGGTGTAGCCTCTCCGTAAGGTATGATACGGCCGCTTCAGAAATTCCCCATGAAACGCAGGATCCAGCATACAGTCCAGGATCACTTCCGTATCATGGTACCCATACACCTTATCGAGGAAGCCCGCCGGCATACTTCCGCCCATGACACGGCAGTTCACTTCGATCAGAACAGGACCATTCCCGTCAATCATGTACTCTCCATGTACGGGACCATCGACGATGCCGACTGCACGGACGGTCTGCAGCGCATATTCCACAAGCTCCTTTTCTCTCTCATCGAACTCCGAGACGGACTCCTGACCTCTGTATATACATGCGCCGGAAGGAAGCCATGTCTTGTAATACCGGAATACAGACAGAAGAGCCGGGACGCCGTTCCTGCTGATGGTATTGACGACATATTCATCGCCGAAGATACGCTCCTGCAGCAGCAGGCGGGTCTCGTCTTCGCCGAACATGTTGTTCCCGGCGGCCGTTTCCGTGCGGAAGGCTTCCAGGAGTTCTTCTTTCCCATGGACAAGATGCAGGCCGACGGAGAAGCAGCCGTGTGCGTGCTTCAGGACGACGTCTTCCGTACCTGTGCGTTCCAGAAACGAAAGGCATTCTTCTTCGGTCGCAACTTCTTCTCCACGTATATACCGCAGTCCGGCTTCTTTCAGTGCCTGATGCATGGCACTTTTTTTCGTCATTTTGTCAATATTGGAAAAAGGCGTGCAGGGCATGCCAAGATCATCGGCAAGATGCGTGCCGATGACCACGCCGTCCTCACATCCGGGCATTACGAGCAGCGGATCCAGCTCTTTGATCTTTTCCAGCGTCACCGCGTAATCCGGATCCTCTTTGATGATCGTGACGGGATACTGGATCCTGCTGTACTTTTCTCTCCGCTCCTCCTCCAGCAGACTTTTTGCGTAACCGTCCGGAAAATATGTTTCCAGAATGACAGGCTCATAACCTTTCTTCCTGATATCATCCAGATAATTAAATGCGCTGGACATGGCCTCTGCAATGATAATCTTATTCTTCATTTGTCCCTCCTTTGATTGTCAGACTCGTGGAATTCAATCCGAAAATATACTCATGTTTTATATGGAACAGCGCGGTAAGCAGCCGTTCATTCGATGACTGTTCCTTCGGCTGTTCCGGAATGGGACAAAACGGCCGTCCCGGACTTCTGCAGGTAAGCGTGTAGTCTTTTCCGCGGCTGATCATAAAATCGACCGGCGTCTCTTTTCCGCACTGTTCAGCTGTATAAAGGCTCATTTCTTCCGCAGCAAGGCACATCCTGTTCAGGACAGCGGCGTTCCTTTCCGTCTCTTCGATCCCCTCTTCCAGCATCAGAGCGATCTCCGAAATATCCTCCAGAGAATCCGTCGAATAGCTGCATATCGTTTTCATGGGATATGCTTCATCCAGCAGAAGGACCGGCGAATAGCGTCCGTTTGATCTCCGGACGATACGGTGATTGATCAGCATGATCAGCAAAAGGATAACCGCCATGCCTGCCGGAAAAGCGGCGATCAGTCCGTATCCGCCGAACGCGGCGTACAGGATCCCTCCGATGAGCGGAATGCAGACGATCTTATCCATAATGCCGAGAAACATCGCGTAGTCGCTGCGGTCCAGCGTATTATAGATATCCCGGAGGACCAGAATGATACAGCGAAGCGGATAATACAGGACGTAGACCGGCGTCAGCCTTCCGATCAGCGCCAGAGCGTCTGCTCCGTGAACATTGAATATCCCTGCCGTAAACCCGGAGAACACGGCAAAAAGGACACAGATGACGGAGACCACTGTGACGATCATGATCGTGACTCTTCTGCTCAGACTCCTTATCCCGAAATAGTCTCCCTCGCTCTTGAGCATCGCGACAAACAACGCGTTGTTTTCCGTTATTCCGGTAAGCGCTATGGAAATGATCGAATCCATCTGCCCGAACACCGACATCGCCTCCACGCCGATCAGCCCGAACGCGAGATTCATAAAGCTGTTGCAGAAAATCGTCGTAACCGCGTAGCCGGCCTGAACCACCCCGGACGGAAGCCCTTTCAACACGATCATTTTCAGATGCGTTCCGGGCCTTTCCGGACGCGTGAGCTTCAGCGGTACTTTCCGGATACAGCAGATCAGGATCCCTGCCGCAAGAACGATCAGAAAAGAAATCAGAGTGGCAGCCGCCGCGCCTTCGCATCCCATCCCGAATCCGCGTATCATCACGACATCCAGCCCGATATTCAGAATATTCGCGGAAACGACCAGTCCCATCGACAGGAACGGCAGCCCCACGACCGGCAAAAAGAAAGTGAAATTCATCAGTAAAATGGCCGCAGGCATAAAAAAATACAGAACATTGATATAGCGGTCAAACTGCGGTTTCAGATTCGCCGGGCATCCGAAAAAAGTACTCAGCTGCGAATGAAGGATCAGCAGCAGGCCGACTGCAGCCGCCCCGATCAGAATGGAAAAGATGACAGATGCCGAAAAGCAGTTATCGGCATTCTTTTTGTCTTTTTTCCCCAGATATTCCGCATATAAAAGAGAGCCTCCCACACCTGTTATCGTATAGATCGTGGATGCGATCAGCACGATCGGCAAGCCAAGATTAACGATCGCGAATGCCTCCGGACCAATCAGGTTCCCGACGATCATACTGTCGGCAAATTCGCTCAGGGAAACCCCGATCGCGGAAAGTATGGCGGGGATCATATACTGTGTGTATTTTTTCCGGAGAATGGTTCCGGTCCGGATATAACTTCTGTCAGCCATAAAAAAACCTGCTTTGTTGAAATGATTAATCGACCAGCATCGCGTTATCGGCTGCTGCATCTTATTTTTTAATGATTATACTACAATATGACAGTTTGTCCCAACGTTTTTCTGATAACCGGAAAGGACCGGAATCCACCGACCCGCAACAAACTGTCTGTCGTGTGGGCGGCAGGGCGGATTGGACTTTTCCAACCCCTTTTCACCCTTTATGTGTTAGTAAACAAACAGTCTCGATGTGCCCGGTAAATGGGAACAGATCAACCGGCTGTGCTTCAACTGCCCGGTAATGGAGTTTTCGGAATAACTTAAGATCCCGTGCCAGGGTCTGCGGATCACAGGAGACATAGACAACCCGTTCCGGCCCAAGATTCCCCACCGCCCGGATAAAACGCTCCGTACTTCCGCTTCGGGGCGGATCCATTATTACAACATCCGCTTTGATTCCCTCTTCGTTTTCCATATATTCCGTCGCGTCTGCTCTAATAAAACGGATATTGCTCCTCTGATTTCTCTTTGCGTTCGCTGCAGCGTCGCGGACTGCGTCCGGATTTAATTCCACACCCGTGACGTGTCCGGCCATGGAAGAAGCGATGATGCCGATCGTCCCTGTACCGCAGTAAGCGTCCAGAACCTCTTCGTTCCCGGTAAGATGAGCATACTCGAGGGCTTTTTGGTAAAGAATCTCTGTTTGTGCAGGATTTACCTGATAAAAGGAATTCGGTGAGATCCGAAATCTGCATCCGCACAGTTCGTCTTCGATATAGCCCGGCCCATAAAGAACAATATTCCGTTCGCCGAGAATCATGCTGGTCTTCTGGCTGTTGATATTCAATACGATTGTGGAGATCTCCGGATATTTCTGCCGGAGCGTTTTTACGAAGTTGTTCTTTGAGGGAAAAACCGGGTCTGCCGTGACAAGAACGACCATGTACTGCTCTGTCGCAAACCCCTTTCTCACAAGAACATGGCGAAGAAGGCCGAAGCCGGTATCCTCATCATATGTCCTGATCCGGAACGACCTGAGCATATTCCGGATGGATACGATGATCTCGTCGCACTTTCTGTCTTCAATCATACAGGAATCAACCGGCACGATTCTGTGTGAGTCTTTCTCATAGATACCGGATACAGGATTTCCCTTCCTGTCGTGGGTAAAAGCAGCATGTACCTTGCAGCGATAATGCAGGGGAGACTCCATCCCGATCACCGGATGGACCTGTTCTGTGAAGTCACCGAGCAGTTTTCGGACAAGGCGGTTTTTTCTCTGAAGCTGTTCCTCATAGGAAACTCCCTGATAGTCACACCCGCCGCATTTTTTCCAGACCGGGCAGATTCCGTCCCGCTCTCTGACAGTTCCTGCTTCCCCCATTTCTGCCTGTATGTTTTTTTCATTCTTTCTCCGGTATTTCGTATCTGCCCTCCAGTCTTCGCGTGCTTTTCCAGGCTCAGGGGACTTTATTATTTTCTTCTGCGGCCGGGACTCCTTCCCCGTTCCAGGACGGGATGAAGCTTTCTTCAGCGGTTGCGCCTTCCTGTATGAATCCATTTTCTACTCCTGTCTCTATCGCGTACTCAATCAGTCTCCTGTACTCCCGGGCAGTCACCTTCCTCCCGAGAAGAGGATCGTTCCGCATGGCTTCCATCGGTGTGTACTGGTTCATCAGGCTGATATAGACTGCATCCCCGTATCTGTCATGCAGTTCTTTAACGATCGCTTTCGCGTCCTTCACATGCCCCGGAAGAAGCAGATGCCGCACGATGACACCGCGCGTCACCATTCCTTCCGAAAACTGTACCGGTCCTGTCTGGCGGAACATCTCCGACAGGGCTTCCCTCGCCCGTTCCGGGTAATCCCGCGCATGTGAATAATGGAAGGCGAGATCCGGATCGATATATTTGAAATCCGGCAGGTAGACATCTGCCAGTCCTTCCAGCATCCGCAGGGATTCTGCCTTTTCATATCCGCTGCTGTTGTATATAACGGGAATTCTCAGGCCTCTTTCCTTAGCGGAAAGCAGTGCGGCGGCGGTCTGGGGAATATAGTGGGCCGCCGTGACAAGGTTAATGTTTGCGGCGTGCTGCTCATCCTGCAGTCTCAGGAAGATATCCGCAAGCTGCCTGATCGTTACTTCTCTTCCCAGCATCTCATGTCCTACCCCCGAGATCCGGGCGTTCTGACAATAGACGCAGCCCAGGCTGCAGCCGGTAAAAAATACGGCTCCGGAACCGGCTTTTCCCGAGATACAGGGTTCTTCCCAGTAATGGAGGGCTGCCCTCGCAATCAGAACTGCGCTCCCGACTCCACATCTTCCTGTCCTGCCGCCTGTACGGTCGACTCCGCATTCCCGGGGACAGATCCTGCAGTTTTTCATATATTGTTCAGCCCATGCCGTCCGGTCTTCCACTTTCTCCTCCAAAACCGAAGTTTCTGCCCTGGCTCAACAGCCCGGATGACTGCTCTGCAGCCATAGTTGTACGAAGCGCAGCCGTGGGCATAGTATAATTCTGCTCCTTCAGGATATCCTAAAGCTCATGGAAAAGGGCGCTGCCTGACGGCCGCGCCCTTTCCGCTTATTTTTCAATGTAATATCTCCCACCGCGGAGTTACATCCAAAAATGAATCTGATCAGCAAAAGAATCAATTTCCGCTCATCTCTCTTTTTTCGCCCCTAGCATATAACAAGAATCAAAAAAAATCAATGTGCATTTTTGTAAAAATCTAAAATATATTTTCAGTCACTTTTCATGCTTCGCCGCACAGCAGGCCGCATAAAGCAGAAAAACCGCTGGCGCCGAAACGCCAGCGGGATGATCCGCTCCGCGGTGGGTTTTATGTACGGGTGGGTTAAAGCCATCAGTTTGCGGAGCGAACTATTTTTACTTTACCGAAAGCACCCGTGAAAGTCAACCTCTTATGGCCAAAAAGGAAAAGATGTCATAATAAGTTTACAAATCCCGAAAAAAAAGGAGCGAAATATGTGCGGATTTTCCACTACAAATTAAGCGGGACAGGTCCAGATTTGTATGATATCAGCCGGTCATTCTCCTCAGCAGCCCCGGGCCGTTCTCTTTCAGCCAGCCATGCCATTTCCAGTAATCCGGAAATACACGGAGCACTTCGTCATAAAAACGCCTGGAATGATTCATTTCTTTTCTGTGACACAGTTCATGCACGATGACGCTGTCCAGTACCTGGGGAGGCGCCAGCATCAGAAGGCAGTTAAAGTTCAGATTGCCGCATGCGGAACAGCTTCCCCAGCGGGTTTTCTGGTTCCGGATCGTGATCCGGCCATAAGTTACTCCTACCTTCGGAGCATAGTAAGCCACTCTTTCCGGTATGATCTTCAGGGCCTGTTCCGCCAGGTCATGAAGATCCCGGGTGCTGAGCCTGTCCGCGGGACGGATCTCTGTTTCCCTGATCTTCTTCTCATATTCCTCCACATGCTTCCGGATCCAGCCCTCATGTCCGTCTACAAAAGACCGGATTTCCGCATCAGAGGCATGCAGAGGTGCCCGGACAAGGACGCCCCTCCTTCCTACCTCAACCGACAGGGTCTTCCTTCTGCTTCGGATCAGCTGATAATCTGCCGGACTCAGTCCCCGTTGAACCATTGATCTACCCTTCTCTTCCAGTCACCTTTCTGTTCCACATAATCCTCTTCGGTCACAACGACCTCGGTCCGCCCGCTTTCCGCTGCCTGATCCACAGTTTTCTCGTACAGAAGACCATAGCGGTCCAGAAATGTGACCGTGAATGTGCTGTATTCCCGGAAGGAATCCGGAATCTTCACAGAATAGCTCTGCTCGTCGGGCATGACCTGCTTCAGGGACTCGATCTCGGAGCCGTCGCCGACCGTCACGCGCATTTCATTGATGATCTGCCCTGTCTTGTTGATAATGGTCAGATAACGGTTTTCCCTGTCGGACTGCGCCTCCTCATTGGATACCGCCGTTCCCCTTCCGCCGGGCTGATTCATGTACATGTACATCGCCCCCATGCCGAGCGCGAACGCAAGCATCACAAGCGACGCGGTTCTTCTGAATCCCATTCTATATCCTCCGCTGTCACCAGTTTTCTCCGCCTGTAAGATCCTCATGCATGGAACGTACTCTCTTCCGGGTAAAATGCCGCACCGCGTAGACCGTCTCATGCGCCGCCGGTTCGCAGGCCAGATACATGCACAGACCGATGAAAGAAAAGAGAATATACACAGGTCCCCAGATATTTCCCATAGACTGGCTGAGCCTGCTCATATTGACCATGGCCAGAAGAAAAACTGTCAGAAAAGTCAAGGAGCTGATCAGCTTAACTCCCAGCCAGGCCAGCACAGCTGCTCCAATCAGGATGACATAAGAATCAATCCGCAGTCCGAACAGCGGAATCTCATACTCTATTATCAGAATGCTGACAAAAGAAGAAAGCAGGAGAACCACCAGAATAAGGAAAATCAGATCGATCATATAGAAGATCCTTCTCAGCCCTTTAAAGCGCATGACAAAGGCGGAATACAGGATCACGGCAAGCAGGGTTGACCTCAGGGTCGGCGCGATGGAAACCGTGTCATGTCCGATCTTCCAGTTTACAAAGGAGAGAAGAACCGGGACTGCCAGTGTAACCCAGGCAGCGATCACTTTCCAGCTCATGCGCCTCTTCGCCCTGGTTTCCACAAGCGGGTTCACCAGACAGTACTCATCCGCAAATGTTCTGCGGGCAAGCAGTTCCGCCTCTTCCGGAGAACGCGCGTAAACCAGATATTCTTTTTTACGGCTGTCCAGAATATCACCGCTGGTGGAGACAACGTACTGGCTCATACCCGGTTCCTCCTTTTTCCTGTCGGGTGCCTGTGAACGGGATGAACTCCTGATGACGGCTGCACAGCGGCTGTGCGCTGCACTGCGGCTGCACTGCGGCTGCACGGCTGGCTGGCTCTGCGGCTGCAGCCGCTGCCGCTCAGAGAATATAGACTCCGTTCGGATCAAAGTTGAGCTTCACTTTATCCCCTGTCTTATAGATTGTCTTGTTGACCGGATTATAATCGGTAATCTGAACTGTCTTGTTTCCGACAAGGGCGTGATAATACTGGTAAGATCCCATAAAGGTGGACAGGGTAACCTCACAGTCCAGAAGGCCTTCCCTGCCAAGTCCGCACGCTTCCGGACGAAGTACCAGGACGGCCTCTTTTCCTGCAGGAATATGCGTGTGATTGCGGACAGTCAGTTTCTGTCCGGCCACAACGATATCCGCGCTTTCCCCGGATACCGCCTCCACCTTTGCGTCCAGGAAATTGGCCTCCCCGATAAAGTCCGCCACAAAGCGGGAATTCGGGTGATAGTAGACTTCCTGCGGACTGCCGATCTGTTCCACTTTGCCCTTGCTCATGATGATGATCTTATCTGAGATGGACATGGCCTCGGACTGGTCATGGGTGACGTAGATTGCAGTGATGCCTACAGCCTGCTGAATCTTGCGGATCTCCGTACGCATGGTGACGCGCAGTTTCGCGTCCAGATTGGACAGCGGTTCATCAAAAAGCAGAACGCCCGGTTCCAGAACCAGAGCCCTTGCCAGAGCGACACGCTGCTGCTGCCCGCCGGACAGCTGGTTGGTCATCCGGGATTCCATCCCCTCAAGCTCCACCAGTTTCAGAATGGCGGTCACCTTCTCTTTGATCGTCTCTTTTGGAACCTTTCTGAGCTTCAGACCGTAAGCCACATTGTCAAATACATTGTAATGCGGCAGCAGGGCATAGCTCTGGAATACCATGGCGGTGTCGCGCTTGTTCGGCGTCAGCGCATTGATCGGCTCTCCGCCCAGGTAGATCTCCCCCTCGTCGGGAGATTCAAAACCTGCGATCATGCGCAGAGTCGTCGTTTTGCCGCAGCCGGACGGTCCAAGCAGGGTCACGAATGTGCCCGGCTCGATATCAAGTGTCGTGTCCTGAACAGCGTAAAACTCCTTCTTTGTCTTGGGATCCTGATAGATCTTTGAGATATGTTCCAGGCGGACGCCTTTTTTTTCTTTTGCCATAGTTTAATCCTCCCTGATGGTTCTGCTGGTTCCGAATACCCGTATAATCGCGTTCATGGCCATGACCATACTGTAGGTGATCAGGATCAGCACCGTCGCATACGCGCAGGCGACGCCGTAGTTGCCCTTCTCTGCCTGCTCATTGATCTGGCAGGTAATCAGCAGGTACTGCGGCGTAACCAGAAGAATAACAGCGGAAATCGCCGTGATGCTGCGGACAAACGCGGTGACCAGACCGCTCAGGAAGGAATCCTTGATCAGCGGAAGCGTCACGGTAAGAAAGACTCTCGCGGAATTGGCACCCATATCATAAGCGGATTCCTCGATCGACGGGTCGATCTGCCTGAGGGCGGAGATACCGGACCGGGTTCCGGTCGGAAGGCTTCGCACGATGAATACCAGGATCAGAATCAGGCCGGTCCCGTAGAGGCCCTGCATGAAACCGGTACGGAAAACGCCGTTCGCATAGCCGCGGATATATCCGATACCGAGAACTGTCCCGGGGACCGCCATCGCAAGCATGGACACAAACTCGATGAAGGCCTTAAGGCGGAACTTTCTCTTGACGACCAGATAGGAGATAATCATGGACAGCAGTGCTGTCAGGGGCGCGGCAATCAGTGACAGCACAATCGAGTCACGGAAAGCCTTCAGGCCCGAAGTCTTGAACATGTACTGGAACCACTTCAGGCTCAGGGAATAATCCCTGCCCCAGAGCTTGAAAAGGGCTCCGAAGGGAACCATGATATACATCAGAACGACAAAGAGCGCGGCCAGGGAGCACAGAATGGTCAGCGGAACCGTTACCGACCTGTCCTCGATCGGCATTCGGGCTCTGGAGGCCTTGCCTGTAAGGGTCGTTGCTGTTTTCTTCTCCAGATAATACTTCTGGATCAGGAACAGGATCAGGGTCAGGCTCAGAAGCACCACAGACATGGCGGCGGCGCCGGTCGAATCATAGGCGCCCGTCACCTGCAGATAGATGGTTGTCGCCAGGGTATCATAATCGCCGCCGATCAGCATCGGGTTCGCGAAATCCGCAACCGATTCGATGAACGTGACCAGAAAGGCATTCCCGAGACCCGGCAGCATCAGGGGCAGCGTCACGCTGGTGAATACCTTCCACCTGGAAGCGCCCATATCCCGGGTCGCCTCCTCGAGGGAAGGATCGATATTTTTCAGAAGGCCTTTCAGCATCATGTAACAGACAGGGAAAAAGGTCATGATCTGAACGATCGCGATGCCTTTCAGCCCATAGACATTCGAATCATAGATGCCGAGAATCTTCCTGGTAATCAGTCCGCTTCGCCCGAACAGCATGATCATGGACAGGGACAGAACAAATGGCGGAGAGACAACCGGAAGCATCGAGACCACGCCAAACAGCTTTTCCAGGAACTTTGTCCGGACCTTCACATACTCCTCCACATAGGCGAAGAGCAGGCCGATCACGGTCGAACAGATTCCGGTGATAAAGCCCAGCACGACCGTATTGCCGAAGGCCGTGCGGAACCGCTTCATGCTCAGGACTCTCTTAAAGACGTCCAGGGTTACTTTCCCTTCCGTATAGAAGCTGTCAAGCAGGAGCATGAGAAGCGGATAAAGGATGAAGAGCAGAAGAAAAACAACCAGAACCACGATCATGCTGACCAGGATCGGATCGGCGAAAAACTTCTTTCTCTCCAGACTGGCACTTTGACTTTTTGCCATGTGCTTTCTCCTTCCACCTGTATACCGCGGCCGGTCTGACTGCCGTCTGACAGCCGCAGCCGCGGCATATGCGGCTGCACTGACTCTGTCTGCGGCAGATGCTGAATGCAGCCGGTATAATAGAGAGAAAGGGGGACTGTGCTTAAGTCCCCCTGCCTGATGATTCTTTCAGAATGAGGCCCCCTGCAGGGGGCTTCTCATCCGCGTCCATCAGATGCTTTCCGGATTCCTTACTCTGTCAGGAATCTGTCCGCATCGTCCTCGCCGCCGACTGCCGCGAAGAAATCTTCCACGTACTGAGCGGTGTTCTGCTTCGCATCCTCGAAGTCGTAAACGATGGTGTTGTTCGGATCAAGGCCGAAATCTGTCGCTTCCTGAGGCTGTGTCGCGTTCGACAGAACCAGGAACTGATAGGAGCCGTTATCCTTGGCTATATCGACGCAGTCCGGGGTCAGCGCATATTCAATCCACAGCTTCGCGGCGTTCGGATGAGCGCAGCCCTTGAAGATGGCTGTTGCGCCGACTTCATAGGAGGTGCCGTCTTCCGGTACGATCAGGCCGATGTTGTCATATCCCTGAAGGATCTGATAGATACCGTCATGCAGGAAGCCGACACCGATGGTGCACTCGCCGGGGCCTACCATCTTGGACGGGCCCGAACCGGACTTGGTGTACTGGATCACGTTCTTGTCAAGTGCTTTGAAATACTCCATGGCCTCATCGTGGCCCTTCATCTGAACCATGGTGTTGATGACAAGCTTTGCTGTTCCGGCCGTATTCGGGTTGGAAAGCATGATCAGGCCTGCATATTCCTCTTTTGTCAGATCATCCCAGGTCGCGGGAGCTTCCAGGCCGAGACGGTCAAGCTCTTCCGTATTCACCATGAATCCGAGGATTCCCTTATAGATGCCGTACCAGCAGTTTGTCGGATCTTTATACTGCTCATCAATCAGATTTACTGCGTTGACTGCTTCATAGGGTTCCAGGAGATCCGCCGCAACAGCTTCATTATAGGGATCCGTGGTTCCGCCGAACCAGACGTCGCCGGACGGATTGCCTGCTTCTTCCGAAATCTTCGTATAAACCTCGGAAGTGGAAAGTCTCTGATAGACCGTCTTGATATTGTATGTCTTCTCAAACTTCGCGCACGCCGCGGAGAGATATTCCTCCTCGCAGGAACCGTAGACCGTGAGTTCACCCTCTTCCTGAGCCGCCGCAATCAGATCGGTCAGATCCGCACCTTCCGCTTCGTCCGCGAATACCGGGACAGAGGCAGTCAGACTAAGAGCCATCAGTCCGGCAAGTACTGCTGCTAATCTCTTTCTCATAATAGAACCTCCTCTGAAATAGAAAGTGGATAATATGTCAGAAAAAGTATAGCATAATTCACGATAAAGTGGTATTAATTTTTATATTTTTCGGTACAAAGTTACTATTCACGGCCTGCATAAAATCGGGTTCCGGTTCGTCGTGCCTGCAGGAGAAACGGGTTCTGATTTCAGATAAGGCCTGCGAAGCAGGATATAAGTTACTCTTCCGGACGGAATACAAACTCCGCGTTCTTAAGTCCCGCCGCACTGAGTTTCTTTACTGTCCTGTTGTAGATTTTCTCATTTTCCGCGAAGACAAGCACCCGGATTTTCCTGTTTGTTCCCTTGAAAGCTCCCTTGCCGACATATTTCAGGCTGTCCCCGTTGATCAGAAGCTTTTTCAGCTTTCTGCAGTCCCTGAACGCCCCGCTGCCGATATAGCTAAGGCCGGACTGAGCGGAAAGGTCTACCTTCTGAAGCTTTTTATCTCCCCTGAAAGCATTGCTGTCAATCTTTACCAGACTGTCACCGCTGAATCTGACCCTGACAAGATTTCTTGTGCCCTGAAATGCGCCGGGGAAAATCGTCTCCACGTTGCTGCCTATGACAAGTTTCCTCAGGTAAGGATCATTTCTGAACGCGCCTGCCGCAATCCCTGTCACCGGAAGTTCCTGTTTCTTAATCGTTACGGTATCCTTCACTATAACTGTCTGAAGTCTCTTTTCCGCGGCGGTCGGTGTAAACAGTGCTTCTGTCTGAACAGCTGTGTAGGGCTGCGGCGCCTTCTCTTTCTTTTTCTTCTTTTCCTTTTTGCTGTCTGTGTTTTCGATCTGCTTCTGATCGGTTTTGTCGTCCTTCTTCGGATCCGCCGCGCCGTCCTTCTTCGGGTCCGTGTTCCCGTTCTTCTCAGGCTCCTCAGCTTTCTTCGTCCACTTCGCATACAGAGTGATGTCTTTCGTGACAGCGCTGCTGAAATCAAATTCCTGCGTACATTCCTTATCTGTGAACCAGCCGCCGAAAACATAGCCGTCCGCCTTCAGTTCTTCGGGCTTCAGCGCTGTCTTTCCGCTGTCCACAGTCTGTCCGTCAGGCGCCTTTCCATGCTCTCCTGCTTCGAACACAACCTTATAGGTCCCGACAGCGCTCCAGAAATACCATTTTCCGTTTCTGAAAGTACGGCTTCCCGCCGGCAGGCGGATCAGCAGGCCATCATTTTTCGGAAACGAACTGACTGCGATGCTTCTGATATTCTCTTTCTCCAGCGTGACAGTCTTAAGTGAATCGCAGCCCTGAAAGGCATCACTTCCGATCTTTGTGACTGTAGAAGGAATGGTCACTTTTTCCAGGCGGGCAAAATCCTTAAATGCCCCCGGCTCAATCTGGCTGATGCCTTCTTCCAGAACAAGTTCTCTGACTGATTCTTTGGAAACATTCAGATCCCCGGCTCCCACACTTCCCTGCCCGGAGACTGTAAGAATATCCTTTTCCAGCTTAACTGACGCAGCCGCCTGCGGCGCAGTGGTAAGAAGCAGCACGGCCGCAAGTACGATGACAGGCAGCATATACAGGCTTTTTATATGTTTTTTCCTCATAACGATTCCTCCTTCCGCCAAGCCTTCTGCAGAAGATCTGTCTGATCTCCGCAGCTTTTCTGCACATAACCTTTACAATCTGATTATACTACAATACGGCCGGCGGCGCTTCCCTCTTCCGGATCCGGAGCAAAAAAAGATCCCGTCGCCGTATCAAAAAAACCTGCCCATTCTGATGAGCAGGTTTTTTATGAAGATATCAATTCCGCCCTGGCCGGATTGCGCCAGGTGCAGGCAGTTTTAGCTGCCAGACGGAGTATGCGGGCTGCCAGACGGAGTATGCGGGCGGCCTGATGTGTGGCGGGCAGTGAACAGGAATACTTTGTTTACTCGCCGATATGCTGATAGGGCTTCTTGAGCTCGGCCAGGTTTTCAACCTTCTTCTGGGTCATCGCGCCGTCGGCGATTTCATTTCTGTGCTCAAGCTTGCCGGCATATTTCATGCGGCTGCGGTCCTGCTGCTCGCGAGAGAAGGAATATACGATCTTTCCGTCCACAAGGGCGACTTTTCCATCAATGCCGCAAATCGCGCATTCCACTCTGTCGCTTCCCTGATGAACCCTGAACATGCTCTGATGGCAGACCGGACAGGCTCCTTCTTCCGTTCCCCGCCATTTTTTCCGCTCATCATCCGAATCCGCCGCCAGGGCGTCAAGGATATTCTGCGCCATCCTGTCCATGCGCTCCATCTGCTCCGGAACGCCGAGGACATGCTGTACATTCATCGCGCCGTAATACATATGGGTATCAATGACGTCAACCCCTGCTGACATCATACTTTCATACATGATCGGGATCGTGAAAATGGTCCAGTTCTCCGTCCGGGCTCCGCCTACCCCTACCAGGCAGCCGACGCGGGGTTTGAAGACTCTCTCATCAGGCAGAAGCGCATTTTCCCCGTCTCTTTCCAGGCGCTCCTTCTTCGCCTCCGTAAGGAAGGCAAGATCGTGGGACGGACCGAAACGGTCGCAGAATGTCTTAAAGGTTCCGCTGGGGGATGTCTCATAAACCGGTGAACCGATAATCAGCGCATCTGCGGAATAGTAAGCATCCTCCAGGATATGGAAATCGTCTTTGTGGATACATTTTCCATTGTTTCTTCCGGACATGATGCCGACCACACAGGCACAGCAGCCTGTGCAGGGCTTAATATCCAGGTCATCCGGGCGGACAAACTGAATCTCATGTCCTGCCTCCTCGCATTTCTTCAGAACCTCTTTCAGCATAACATCCGTGTTGGACATCTTTCTGCCGAATGAAAATGCTACTACTTTTGCCATTTTTGCTCCTTTCTGATTCACTGAGAACCGTCTGGCAGAATTCTTATTTCGACGGCAGACTGTCTGCCGCAGTAAAAGTCATCTGATGCCGGAATCTTTATCTGCCCCTGTAAATATGAAGGAGACGAAACTCCTGGGGCTCAAGAGAGATCGATAGTTCCAGCTGTCCGTTTTTCGCAGCTGCGCGCTCCATCGTCATATGCGGAACACAGATCTCCTGAAGGTATTTGATATCCGCTCTCTCCAGCTGTGTCTCACAGCGCAGCCTTTTGACATAATCCGCGAAATAGATTCC
>DGHP01000046.1 GCA_002392705.1 Lachnospiraceae bacterium UBA3845
AAATCGACCCTCCTGTCCCATATTTCAAACGCGCAGCCGAAGATCGCGAATTATCATTTCACGACCCTGACCCCGAATCTGGGCGTAGTGGAACTGGGCTACGGGGAAGGTTTCGTCGTTGCGGATATTCCGGGACTGATCGAAGGCGCGAGCACAGGCGCCGGCCTGGGGCATGAGTTCCTGCGCCATATCGAGCGCTGCAAGCTTCTGATCCATGTGGTAGACGCGGCATCCACCGAGGGAAGGGATCCTCTGGAGGATATCCGGCAGATCAATCAGGAGCTGGCAGCCTACAGGGTTGATCTTGAAAAGAAGCCGCAGGTGATCGCCGCCAACAAAGTGGATGCGATCTTTTATCCGGAAGGCTATGATCCTGCAGCCGGCAGCGACGCGTCAGGCAACGGAGCGGAAACTGAAGCGGAAGATTTTACAGATCCGGTTGCCGCTATCCGGGCTGAGTATGAGCCGAAAGGGATTCCTGTATATGCCATTTCCGCCGTCACCGGCGAGGGGCTGAAGGAACTGATCTACGGCGTAAAAAATCTGCTGGATCAGATGCCTGCCGAGACGAAGGTCTATGAGCAGGAGTATTTCCCGGAGGAGCATGTCCCAGGGAACAACCTGCCCTACGAAGTCTGGAAGGACCAGTCGGACGTTCATCTTTTCCATGTGGAAGGTCCGAAGGTGGAGAAGATGCTCGGCTATACGAATCTGGAGTCCGAGAAGGGCTTCCGCTTCTTCCAGAATTTCCTGAAAGATACGGGAATCCTGAAGGAGCTGGAAAAGCTGGGCATAGAGGACGGAGATACCGTCCAGCTTTACGAACTGCAGTTTGAATATTTTAAATGATGTTACTATTCACGGCCAGCCCGGAGCTTTCTTGACAAGGGTGGGATGGAAGCATAAAATTAGTGAGGTTATCTGCTTCCCGGCAGTTACTGTTGTCGGCTTGTCCGGAATCAGCATCTGATTCGTTTTGGTTACAGATAAGATAACAGCAGCTCCTGGTTCAGAAGAATACGGATTATCTATTCGCCGGAGGTTTAAGAAGATGGCAATCGCTTATAATCACAGAGCCATAGAAGAAAAATGGCGCAGGGAATGGGAAGAGCACCCGATCAATGTCGAGGGTGACAAACCGAAATATTACTGTCTGGATATGTTCCCGTATCCGTCCGGAAACGGTCTCCATGTGGGCCACTGGAGAGGCTACGTCATCTCTGACGCCTGGAGCCGCTACAAGATGATGCAGGGATATTATCTGATTCATCCGATGGGATGGGACGCATTCGGTCTTCCCGCGGAGAATTATGCCATCAAGACAGGTCAGCATCCGGCGATCTCCACCGCTGAGAATGTAGCCAACATCAAGCGTCAGATCAAGCAGATCGCAGCTGTCTACGACTGGGACCGCGAAGTGAACACGACAGATCCGAAGTTCTACAAATGGACGCAGTGGATCTTTGTTCAGATGTTTAAGAAGGGGCTCGCCTACGAAAAGGAGTTCCCCATCAACTGGTGCCCGTCCTGCAAGACCGGTCTTGCCAATGAAGAGGTGGTGAACGGCTGCTGCGAGCGCTGCGGGACTCCTGTCACCAAGAAGAATCTCAGACAGTGGATGCTGAAGATCACCGCTTATGCGGACCGCCTGCTGGAAGGCCTGGACCGTCTGGAATGGCCGGAGAAGGTCAAGAAGATGCAGACAGACTGGATCGGAAAGAGCTACGGCGCGGAAGTGGAATTCCCGGTAGACGGAAGGGATGAGAAGATCACGGTCTATACTACCCGCCCGGATACACTCTACGGAGCAACCTTCATGGTCCTTGCGCCGGAACATGAACTGGCGAAGAGCCTTGAGACGGATGAGACCAGGGACGCGGTGGAGCGCTATATCGAGGAAGCGGCCAACAAGTCCAATATCGACCGTATGCAGGATAAGGAAAAGACGGGCGTCTTTACCGGTTCCTACGCGATCAATCCGATGAACGGCAAAAAGATCCCGATCTGGCTTTCCGACTATGTCCTGGCGGATTACGGCACGGGCGCCATCATGTGCGTACCTGCCCATGACGACAGAGACTTTGCCTTCGCGAAGAAATTCGGTCTTCCGATCGTGCAGGTCATCTCCCAGGACGGGAAGGAGATTGAGAACATGACGGAGGCGGTGACCGCTGTCTCCGGTGTCGTAATCAATTCCGGCGACTGGAACGGCCGCGACTGCGCCGAGATGAAGCGGGAAGCGCCGATGATTGTCGAGAAACTCGGCTATGGCCGCAAGACGGTCAACTATAAGCTGCGCGACTGGGTCTTCTCCAGACAGAGATACTGGGGTGAGCCGATTCCGATCATCCATTGCCCGAACTGCGGCAATGTGCCGGTTCCGGAGGAAGAGCTCCCGCTGGAGCTTCCGAAGGTTCAGAGCTATGAGCCCACAGGAACGGGAGAGTCGCCCCTTGCCGCCATCGACGAGTGGGTCAACTGCAAGTGCCCGGTCTGCGGCGCCGCGTCAAAGCGGGAGACCAACACCATGCCCCAGTGGGCAGGTTCCTCCTGGTATTTCCTGCGCTATGTGGACCCGCACAATGATAAGGAGCTTGTCTCTACGCAGAAGGCGGACAAGTATCTTCCCGTTGACATGTATATCGGCGGCGTGGAGCATGCGGTCCTGCATCTGCTTTATTCCAGATTCTGGACCAAGTTCCTCTATGATATCGGCGTAGTGGACTTTGACGAACCCTTTACCAAGCTTTTCAACCAGGGCATGATCACCGGCAAGAACGGAATCAAGATGTCCAAGTCCAAGGGGAATGTAATCAGTCCGGACGATCTGGTGGAAAATTACGGCTGTGATTCCCTGCGCATGTACGAGCTCTTTGTGGGACCGCCGGAACTGGACGCCGAGTGGGACGACAGGGGAATCGACGGAGTCTTCCGTTTCCTGTCAAGGTTCTACAACCTTGTCATGGACAATAAGGATAAAAAGGACTTCAAACCGTCCAGGGAGATGGTCCGCTGCCACCACAAGATGGTGTCCACGATCTCCCAGAGATTCAGCAATTTCAGCCTGAATACGGTTGTCTCCGGCTTCATGGAGTTCACCAACAGCCTGCTTGCTCTTTCCCGCACGGAAGGCGGCGTGGATCATGAGACCCTGGAAGACGCGGTGAAGATGATCGCTCCCTTTGCCCCGCATATCGGTGAGGAGCTCTGGAGAGAGCTTGGTCATGACAGCTCCGTATTCCATGCCTCCTGGCCGACCTTCGATGAGGAGGCCATGAAGGAGGATGAGATCGAGATTCCTGTTCAGATGATGGGCAAGACCAGGGCTGTCGTCAAAGTGCCCGCGGATGTGTCGAAGGAAGACGCGATTGCGGCCGGCAGAGAAGCGCTCGGAAGCCGTCTGGAAGGAAAGATGATTATCAAGGAGATCTACGTCCCCGGCAAGATTATCAATTTCGTAGCGAAATAAAAACTGCGGGATTGAAAGCAGATCAGGCGAAATTTAAATCTCAGGGGAGTTGAATCAGCTCAGCCGAAATAAAAAACCGAGGGATTTATAGCAGCTCAAACATAAAAAACCTCTGCAGCATTTCCACTGCCTGCTGCCGTTCAGGCAGGGCATGGAACTGAAGCAGAGGTTTTTGCTGTGCCCCGGTCAGTCTGTGATTTCCTCAAGACCGTTCAGGGAGGGCTTTGCCAGCATCGAATAGTTGGTATAGTAGACAACAAAGCCGGGTTTTGAGCCGTTCGGCTTTTTGACCTCCCGGCGGCGGACGTAGTCGACCTCCACCTTATCGGCAGCCCTGTTTTTGGAATAGTAGGCAGCCAGCGAAGCGGCTGCTTCAAAAACACTGTCCGGCATGTCCGGTTCGCCTTTCAGGCGGACAACTACATGGGAGCCGGGAATCTTCTTGGCATGGAACCACCAGTCGTTCGAATTGGCGAATCTGAAGGTGAGTTCGTCATTCTGCAGGTTGTTTTTACCCACATAGATATCATATCCGTCCGGTGTCCGGTAATGGTAGGGCCTGGAAGGCGCCGTGCGGGATGCCCCCTTGCGGCCGGAGCCTTTTCCCGTCTTCAGGGAATCTTTTCCCTTCGCCCGGATGTATTCCGACTGGACCAGCTCCTGCCGGATCTGGGCCAGGTCGGCTTCGCTCTGCGCCTGGTCCAGGAAGGTCCGGATGGATTCCAGCTGATCTACGGCAGCCTGGGTCTGTTCGATCAGATCCGTCAGGGCTTCACTGGTGCGTTTCAGTTTATTGTAGCGGTCGAAATATTTCTGCGCGTTCTCGGAGGCGCTTTTCTGCGGATCCAGCGGGATCTTCAGTTCTTTGTTGTCATCATAGTAGTTCTGTACCGTTACTGATTTTTCTCCCGGCTGTACACTGTATCCGTAGGTATGGAGAAGTTCTCCGTAAATGCGGTATTTATCCTTTTTTTCCGTATCCTTCATCTGACGCTGCTGAAGGTCCAGTTTCTTTGCTTCGCGTTCCAGAATCGTGCTGACCACATGGCGCAGGTCGGCGGATTTCTGGCGGATGCGGGTCGCCGCATTCTTCTCGGCGTAATAGGTTTCCAGAAGCTCTGATATGGAAGAAAAGCTTCGGGAGGGAAGATCTGCGTACATGCTCAGCGGAACGGAGGCAAATTCCCTGGGAACGGCGCTGTCTTCATCAAAGCCCTCCTGATCATCCTTAGCAGCGGTGCCCGGGCTTTTCTCATAGATGATGCAGGGACTGAACTGTCCTTCCTTTACATCATTCATCAGTTCATCAAAAATCCGGTAAAGATGAAGCTGTGCCCCTTCCGGAATCTCCCTGGCGCTCTGGTCCGACTCGATGGAAGCGCGGTAGCAGAGTTCCTCCGCGATCACCGGGCTGAGCCCGGTATAGGTTGTATAGAGGGCTTTTGAGAGGGGGAGCGGTTTGCTGAACACTTTTTCGCAGAATTCCTCCCTGTCCGTGCTGAGCGGATCATACTTATCCTGGGTCTTCGGGATAAAATATTCCCTGCCCGGAAGCACCTCCCGCACGGAAGAGATCTGTGTGCTGATATGTTTGATCGAGTCAAGGATCATCCCCTTCTCATCACAGAAGATCAGGTTGGAATATTTCCCCATCAGTTCCAGGATGAGATTCTTGCGCCGCAGATCTCCCAGTTCGTCATAATGCTCGATCTCAATATAGATGACGCGCTCCAGGGAAGGCTGCCAGACCCGGAGAATCTTTCCGCTTCCGATATACTTTCGCAGAAGCATGCAGAAATTCGGGGCCGTCATGGGACTCATCTTGTTTTTTTCCGTCAGGTAGATCAGGGGCAGGGAAGCGCTCGCCGACATCAGCAGACGCAGCTGGCCCGCGCGGCTCTTTAAGGTGAGTATGATCTCGTCCGGCTCCGGCTGGCCGATCCTCGCTATATGGGAACCTGAGATCTTTTCATTCAGTTCCCGGACAATATTTGCAACAGTTATTCCATCCAAAGCCATAGGGATTCCTTCTTTCCGGTCCGCGGAAGGATGCTGCGGACTGCTTTTATACTGATGCGGATTCACGGCTTTTTGCGCAGCTGTTTCTCCGTGCGGCTGGGTCCTGCCAGAATCATGATACTATTCATGGCTCTCCGCACATCAGGCCACCCGCATATTCTACTTGGCAGCTTTGCTGCCTTAGTAGAATAGCGTACAGAGTAGACCATCCGTG
>DGHP01000188.1:0-10656 GCA_002392705.1 Lachnospiraceae bacterium UBA3845
GGCAATACTTTTCCATCCATAAAATGGCCCTATCAGGGCCACTCAGCAGCCCTGTCAGGCCCACGGCAAACGGCTTTTTCTCCTCTAAAATATGATTCGTAACAACGGAGCTGTTACAGCAAAGCACCTTGACAACCGAATACACATTCATCAGGTACGAACCTGTGATGAGGAGCCACATCAGCAGTGAACGCGAAGACGGTCGAAAGACCAGAGCGGAAGCTGGCCTGTAAGAGCCGGACAACTCCCGGATTAAGGCGAAGATCCATCACAGCATAATGATACTTCCGCCCAAAAGACGGCTCGGTGAGAACTACGGAGGGGTAAAACGGCCCATGGACCCGGTAAGCTGCCGGACGCCTGATAGATTTCCCAGACAAGCAAAAAGCTTGTGTTTCCGGGGGTGTCGAGGACAAATACGGAAAGATCATAAACGAAATAATCGTCCGATAAGGACGTTATAGTGGAGCAGGCCGGGTGCCTGCTTCGTACATATTCAAGACAAGGAGGAAAGCAGAATGTCTGAAGATATTATCAGACCGTTTGAAGAGAAAATGGTCAGCAGCGCTCTTCTGGAGATTCCTCGCAATACATACCAGAGGGGCTTGAATCCTGAGAGAGTAAAACGGATCTCTCATTCCTTTGACGAGCGGATTGCTAATGAGCCCGCGGTTATTTTACCAGCAGCTTCCCGTCGACGATGACGTATTTCACGCAGGAACTGCTGATCATGGGATCGCCGTCCGTAATTACGATATCCGCATCTTTTCCGCATTCCAGGCTTCCCACACGGTCGGCCACCCCGATATGTCTGGCTGGATTGATGGTGATTGCCTGCAGAGCACGGAACGGATCCATGCCGGCTTTTACGGCAAGACCTGCGCAGAGAGGAAGATACTGCTGCGGAATCACAGGGGCATCGGTGATGATGGATACCTGAAGCCCTGCGCGGTCCAGGATGCCGGGAGTTTCCCAGGATTTGTTCAGAAGCTCAAGCTTGGAAGCGTTGGTCAGAGTCGGACCTACCGCAACAGGAACATCTGCCTTTTTAAGGGCATCCACGATCAGATGTCCTTCCGTACAGTGCTCGATGGTGATCCGAAGGCCAAACTCCTTCGCGATCCGGATGGCGGTCATGATGTCATCGCTTCTGTGCGCGTGCGCTTTCAGCGGCAGTTCCCCTTTCAGCACCGGGATCAGCGCTTCCATTTTCATATCATATTTCGGCGTTTTCAGAATATCGCCGCCGGCGGCTTCCTTCCGCAGCATATAATCCCGGGCATCCGAGAGCGCCTCGCGCAGCTTTGCCGCGGTGGTCATTCTGGCGGAGTCGCATTTGTCTTTATAGCAGCGTTTCGGATTCTCGCCAAAGGCGCATTTCATTCCGATGGCCGGCCGGATCATCGCCTCTTCCACTGTTTTCCCGTACAGCTTTACCGCAAGGAAGGTTCCGCCGAGCACATTCGCGGATCCGGGACCTGCGGCAACTGTTGTGACGCCGCCTTCCAGAGCCATCGGGATTGCGGGATCAAGAGGATAATAACTGTCCATTCCACGCAGCTGCGGGCAACAGATATCATTCATTTCATTATAGTCATAGCTGCCTCCCGTAGGTCCGCCGTATCCGTCCAGACCGATGTGGCTGTGGGCGTCGACAAATCCGGGATAGGCATGCAGCCCTTCCGCATCGAGAATCTCTTCTTCCGGATCCTTCGGATCCACCGGATCTCCGACAGAAACAAGTTTCCCGTTCCGGATCAGGATATCCCCGGTGTATGGCTCTTTATGAACCGCATCATGGATCAGCGCCTTTTTGATAATCATGTCATTTTCTCCTTCCTGCAGCAGGTTTTTGCCGCGGATGTCAGACTTACCGGTGCCAGGCACGGCTCCGTATTGTCTCCGGCAATACCCGATACAGTTCTAATATATCGCAGATATAGAAATACGCAAAGGAGAAGTTCTTTCTGTTTCTTTCTTCCGGGGGTCTTCTCAAAAACGGTCAACGGAAATAGAATGGCATTGACCAATACGGTTAACGGAGGAAACCCGGGATGAACGTAAAATTTTATGCCCTGCCTCAGGAAAAACAGACGGCGATCCTGAACGCAGGCTTTCATGTATTTTCACAGAACAGCTATAAAAAGAGTCCGGTGAGTGAGATCGCTGAGGCCGCAGGCATCAGCAAGGCTCTGCTGTTTCACTATTTTCACAACAAGAAAGAACTGTACCTCTTTCTCTGGGAGTACATTCAGCGCGGAGAAATGGATATCGATGCCATGGGAAAAGACTTCAGGTCGCTTCTGGATTTCTGGAAGACGGTTTATCTGCGCAAAGCACGGGAGAAATCTTAAATGAAAGCATATACTTTTTCCACCTCCTCCGGCAGCATCCATTACTGGACCAATGAGATCTGTTCCGGAAGAAGGACCCTGGTCTTTCTTCCCGGACTGACGGCGGATCATCATCTGTTTGACAGACAGACGGAGGCTTTTGAACAGGAGTTCAATCTTATGACCTGGGATGCGCCCGGCCATGCTGCCTCCAGGCCGTTCAGCCTGAATTTCAGGCTGATGGACAAGGCCCTATGGCTGCATGAGATCCTGCGGGAGGCAGGAATCAAAGATCCTGTCCTGATCGGACAGTCGATGGGCGGGTATGTTTCCCAGTGTTTTATGGAGAAATACCCCGGGGAAAGCGCGGGCTTTATCTCCATTGATTCGGCACCGCTGAAGCGCTGCTATGTGACCGGCGCGGAGATCTGGGCATTGAAGAGAACGGAGCCCATGTACAGGGCTTTCCCCTGGAAGACGCTTCGCAGCCTCGGCGTCAATGGCTGTTCTGAAACAGAATACGGCAGGTCCCTGATGGAGACTTTTATCGATTCTTATTCAAAGGACGAGTACTGCAGGCTGGCCGGACACGGCATGAAGATGCTTGCGGAAGCGATGGAAGCGGATCTCCCTTATCGGATTGACTGCCCTGCGGTCCTCATCTGCGGAGAAAAGGATCAGGCAGGTTCTGCGAAAAGCTATAACCGCAGATGGGCAAAGAAAGAAGGGCTTCCGGTTTACTGGATCAGGGATGCGGGGCACAACGCCAACACGGACAGGCCGGAAGAGGTCAACCGGATCATCCGGGAGTTTGTCTACAGTCTGTAAGGAGGGACTGCAATGAACAGAAAACTTTTCAGAAAAGCGCTTTCACGGTTTTTTATGGGACTGGCTGCTGTCGGTATCCTGCTTTTTCTTCCTGCCGGAACCTTCCGCTATCCCCAGGCCTTAATGCTGCTGGGCATACTCTTCATCCCGATGTTCTTCGCGGGACTTGTCATGATGAAGAAAAGTCCCGGGCTTCTGGAGAAACGTCTGGATGTAAAAGAAAAGGAGAAAGAACAGAAGGAAGTCATCCTTTTCAGTGGAATTATGTTTCTTGCCGCTTTTATCGCTGCCGGATTAAGCTTCCGTTTCCGTTTTCTGATGCTGCCTTTCCCGGTCAGCGTCATCTTCGCGGTCGTATTCCTTGCAGCCTACGCGCTGTACGCGGAAGTGCTGCGGGAAAATATGTATCTTTCCAGAACAATCGAAGTGCAGGAAGACCAGAAAGTGATCGATACGGGTCTTTACGGAATCGTCCGCCATCCGATGTATATGGTGACAGTTTTTCTCTTCCTTTCGATGCCTCTGGTGCTGGGCTCCGTTCTTTCTTTTGTCATCATGCTGTGTTACATTCCGATTATTGTGAAACGGATCCGGAATGAAGAGCAGGTTCTTGCAAAAGGCCTTAAGGGCTACGAGGAATATAGGAAAAAAGTTCGCTGTCGACTGATCCCATTTATATGGTAAAATCGGAAATGCAAAGCTGCTTCAGCTGCGGCGGGAACATGGCATGATCTATACCGAGATCGGATCTGTCGCCGCCCGCTGATCATCCGGAGGGACATCGGGAAAGGGAGCGGACAGGTCAATACGGGCGCTGTCACAGTTAAGGAGCACAGGAAATGGAATATGAGATGGCTTCCGGTCTGAACCGGAGAAATGATAAAATCATAAAAGCAATCCTGGAAAAAGAAAAAGCGGTATGCCCCGGTTCCGTGGCCCTGATTGGAATATACGGTTCTTTTCAGACAGGGGATATCCACCCGCTGTCCGATCTGGATCTGCTGATCCTGATTAACGACGACCGCGGCAGGCAGCTGGGGACTGTATTTATTCAGGATGACCTGGGTGTGGGACATGATATTTACTGCACAGGCTGGGAAGACCTCCGGGAGGATGCCTGTTTTACCCATCCTCATATATCCAAACTGATGGATTCCAGGATTGTCTGCTGTGCGGATGAAAAGTACCGGATTGAGCTGGAAAAGCTGCGGGAGCAGGTCCGGATAAAGCTGGCGGAACCCTTTGGAGAGGAGGATTATCAGAGAGCCGAAAATGAATGGAAAGAAGCGCGCTGCTGCTATGCAGATGCTGTGATGGAGGACAATCTGAACGCTGTCCGCAGGCATGCCGGCGCTGTGATCTATCATGTTGAAAATGCCCTGGCTCTGCTGAACAAGACCTATTTTCGCAAGGGTGCAAGACGCCGCTATGAAGAGCTGGACGCCATGGAGAAAAGGCCGGATCAGCTCTGCCGGATGCTGGATGCTATCCTGACGGCCGCGGACGCAGGCAGTGTAAAAGAAAGCCTGACAGTTCTGATGAAAGAAATGACGGTGTGTTTTGAGAAAGCGCATCAGGTGGTCCGGCCGGAGAAAATAGCTGCCAGTGCGGCGGCACTGACCGGCAGCTTTGAGGAGATGTTTTCCAACTGGCATGGAAAGATGGTTCTGGCTGCCGAAACCGGTGACCGCCATCTGGCCTTCACGAGCCTGGAAAGCCTGAATGAAATGCTGCGTGACATCAGCTCTGAACTTGAGATCGGAGCATACGACGCGGTTTCGGCTTTTGATCCCGGAGATCTGCAAAAGACGCTGGAACAGTTCGACATGGTATTGGAGGATTATCTGCGGGAATATGAAAAAGCCGGTCTGAAAGCAGAACGATATCCGGACATAGATGCCTTTGTCAGATCGTATCTCAGGCTTCCTGAAGAATGACGGGCAGAAATGGACAAAAGGAGAATCCGGAATCCTTTGAATCTACACTGATCCGGAAGAGCAGATGGACAGTGCGGAACAGAAGGGCGGGCAGACAGCGCGGACCGGGCAGACAGATAAGATGACAGGAGAAGACAGGCAGATGATTGCGAATTATCATACACATACATGGCGATGCATGCACGCAGACGGAACGGAACGGGAATATGTCGAGAGGGCGATCGAAGGAGGACTGAAGATCCTGGGCTTTTCCGACCATACGCCGATGCCTTATCCGGAAGGGTATGTCAGCCATGTGAAGATGCGGATGGACCAGCTGGAAGATTATGTGGATACGGTTCTTGCCCTGAGAAAGGAATATGCCCGGGAGATCGATATCCGGCTGGGGCTGGAAGTGGAGTACTATCCGGCTTATTTTGAGAACCTGGTCCGGTTCACGGGCCAGTTTCCGATTGAGTACTATATACTCGGGCAGCATTGTCTGGGAAATGAAATAGGTGACCTGGATGTCTTCAGGCAGACTTCGGATCCGCATACCCTGCAGCGCTACTGCGACCAGACCATAGAAGCGCTGAAGACGGGGTGCTTTACTTATTTTGCCCACCCGGATGTCCTGCATTTTACCGGGGATGCCGCTGTATATGAGGAGAAGATGCGGAAGCTCTGCCTGGAAGTGAAGGCGCTTCAGATTCCAATGGAGATCAATTTCCTCGGCATCTGGAACCACAGGCATTATCCGAACGCTCATTTCTGGGAAATCGCGGGAGAAGTCGGGAATACGGTGATTTTCGGGGCGGACGCCCACCAGGCGGAGAAGGTCTGGAATCCGGCGGCTGAGGAAAAAGCGATGGAGATCGTGAGAAAGAACCATCTGCATCTCATCGAAACCGTGGATCTTGTGAAGCCTGCCCTGAATTGAAAACGGCCTGAGATCCTCTCATTTCTTCCGCACCTGCCGGTTCCTGATCTGATTTCACCGGCCCGGCTGAATCTGTTTCGACCGGCCCGGCCAGACCTGATTTCATCGGCTGGTCAGGCCTGATTTCATCGATCCGGCAGGGCTTGAGGAATCGATCCCGCACAGAGCACCCATAAAAAACAGCCCGGCACCTCAGGCACCGGGCTGTACTGTCTGGTTACTGGCCGAAGGCATTGCTCAACAGCTCCTTCGTCTTTCCTTTATCAATCCCCAGAACGACCGAAAATTCTTCAATCAGCTTATCGGAAGCCGCTTTATAGTAACGGTCATCTGTTGCAGTGACTTTTTTTCCCTTCATCTTTCTTGCCAGGATCCGTTCGTTCAGCGTCTTGATCAGGCTGATCCACTCGCGGCAGTCACAGGAATGAAGGGCTTTCTGGTACGCAATTTCCTGCTGGCGCGCGCTCTGTTCGGGAAGGGTTTCAATCTCCGGAATATCGTCCAGAAGCTGTCTGGTCTCTTCCTTGCTGATCAGTTTGCGCATAATCACTTTCTGATTGTCAACAGGGGTCGTGATCTTACAGGACCGATCATGAAGGGGCCGAAGAATATAGCATTGCCGACTGTTCACGCTTCCCATGGAACTGTCCATTATTTCTGTCCCGACTATCTCACATACGCCATTGTTTCCATAAGAGATGTATTCGCCAATGTTATACAATTCAACACTCCTTTCTTTAAAAGATAGACTGTGCGTTGTCTGTCTTCTATATTTTAGCAGTTTTTCCTTTTTTAAGTAATGAACGAAAAAGAGAAATAAACAGGACAATTTGGCCTTTCTTCGTAGAAATTTGGCAATATACGGGGGATTTTCCGCTTCCTGTCAAGAATTGATTTACAGGAATCAGGGGAATACAGATTTCTCCGTGTTTCCTCAGTTCCCATAGAAAGAACGGGGGCTTCGTGTTATATTTGTCATGATACAGGCAGATCAGGAAGCCGTTCTCCTGCATTTAACATCTGACTGACAAGGCACTGAATTCTGCACGTCACATCTTCGATCCCGGGCAGATGATATTCTGCTCAAGTACAGAAAGGCGGCCTGCATTTATGAATGAGAAGAAATCTTTTTTTACCGGCGAAGACCTGAGGCGGATCCTGCTCTGCATCATCTCGGGAACTCTGGTGGCTGTTAATCTACGGACCTTTGTCCGGGCGGGCGGTCTGTTCCCGGGCGGAATCGCCGGCCTGTCCACACTGGTTCAGGGGATCGGCGAAAAGTACTGGGGCATTTCGATTCCATACGGCAATCTGTACATGCTTCTGAATATCTTTCCGGTCCTGCTCGGCTTTCTGAAGGTAGGAAAGAAGTTTACGGGCTACTCCTTCATTACGATCGCGCTGGTCTCGATTCTGACTGATCTGCTGCCGGCGTATTCGATTACCTATGATATCCTTCTGATTTCGGTTTTCGGCGGAATCATTAACGGGGCCGCGGTTGCGATTGCCCTGCATGCCGGGGCTACGACCGGCGGAACGGATTTTATAGCGGCTTATATCTCGGAGCATCTGGGCATGGACGGATTTACCTGCATACTGGCCTTCAATGCGGTCCTGCTCTGTACGGCGGGCCTGCTGTTCGGCTGGGAGAGAGCTCTTTATTCCATCATTTTCCAGTACGCTTCCACGCAGGTCATCCATCTTCTCAATAACCGCTATAAAAAGAATACCCTGCTGATCATCACGGATTATCCGGAGGAAATGATCAGATGCCTGAACCGGGATGTGAGGCACGGCGTTACGGAGATGCATGTGATGGGGACCTATAAAGATGTGGAGAGGACCATGCTCTACTCCGTAATCTCCAATTCCGAGCTGAAGATGGTGCTCAGGGATCTGCATGAGACGGATCCGCACGCATTTATCAATGTGATCAGGACAGAACAGGTAAGCGGGCGCTTTTATATCAAGCCGAATGACTGAGACGGGGACGTTTCCGGGCGGCGGAAAAGCGGAATCCGGCAGCGATTCATTTCAGACAGGAAGGACATACAGCAGCATATGACTCAGATGCGGAAGATTGCTGAGATCCACAGCGATTTTGATGAGAAATTCGGGATTCCCCGGCAGAGCGGCCTGATTGAGGAGCTGAAGGCGGAGATCATCTTTGAACCCGGCTTCCGGGATCCGAACTGCTTCGCAGGGCTGGAGGACTATACACATATCTGGCTGCTCTGGGAGTTTTCCGGGAATCCGAAGGGAAAATGGTCCCCGAAGGTGCTCCCTCCGAGGCTCGGAGGAAAGAAGCATATGGGGGTTTTTGCCACCCGGTCCCCCTTCCGGCCGAATCCGATCGGCCTGTCCTGCGTGAAACTGGACTGTATCGAGATGCGGGAGCATACCGGGCCGGTGCTTCATGTGTCGGGCGCGGACCTTCTGAACGGCACGCCGATCTACGATATCAAACCCTATATCAGCTATACGGACTGTCATCCCGACGCGGTGAGCGGCTTTGCGGAAGCGGTGAAAGAGTACGCGCTTAAGGTTGTATTTCCTGAGGAGCTTCTGCGGATCCTTCCGGAAGACAAGCGCGCGGCCGCGGTCCGGATCCTGGAGCAGGACCCAAGGCCGGCCTACCAGAATGATCCGGAGCGCCGCTACGGAACTGCTTACGCGGGCTATGATATCCGTTTCCATGTGCGGGAAGGAGTCCTGACCGTATGCGAAGTGGTGCCTTACAGGAAGAAGCCGTCAGGTCCGGGCAGTTTGGGCGTCAGCGGCACAGCGCGGCAGGATGAGTGAACGAGATGGACTATGTTGAATATATTGACTGCGGCGAATATCTGATTCTTTACCGCATGTACGGCGGCGGGGAAGAAGCATTCGTTCCGGCATTTGTGGACGGGAAGCCGGTCAGGGAGCTGGCGGACCATGTCTTTGCCGAAGAAGCTTCCGGGCGTTACAGGCCGGAACGGATAAAGGCGGCGGTGCGCAGGGGAGATGATTATCTTCCTTCCGATGTCAGACCTTCCGATGAGGAGGTACTGTGCGCCGGAAAGCTCCGCCTTGTGGAGATCCCGGAGGGGGTGGAGGAGATCGGCAGCTATGCGTTTTACGGCTGCTACTACCTTAAGGAAATCCGCTTTCCCTCAAGCCTCCGCCGGACCGGGAGCGGTCTGTTTACGGCCTGCCCCGCGATCCGGCGCATGGTTTTTGAAAGCGCGGACGGCGGGACTCCATTTCTTCTGGGAGAGATCATCGGCGCCGTAACCTATGAGCTGGAGGCGCGGGCGACCCTGAGCGGGAAAGAACTCTGGCGCCTTTTGTTTCCCGAGTATTATGAAGAGTCAAAGGAAAACACTCCTGCCCGGATTATCGAGATCATCTGGCACGGGATGGGCTATCAGTACAGGAACTGTTTCTTAAGCCGGCAGGTCCAGTTCCGCAGATATGACGCGCTTTTTCCTCTCTCCATAGCCCAGGAAAGCCCGGAAACCTGCAGGAAGATCGCGATGGACCGCCTGCGGCTTATGCGGATGCCGGGGGAGGACAGTCCGGAGGAACCTGCCGGGCAGCGCGCGCTTATTGAGAGATCCTTCCGGGAGTCCAGGCCGGCGGAGGCGGACCGGAAGCGCTATGTGGAATACCTTCAGGAGAATCCGGAGGCGCTGGCCGGGGAGATTCTGCGGCAGCAGGAGGAGCCGCCGGAGGAGGAGCTGAAGGCGCTGGAGGCGGCCGGCTATTTTACGGCAGAGAACATCCGCTGCTTTATCGATTCGGCTTCCCGTCTCGGAAAGGCCGACGCGGTCAGTTATCTGATGAATGTAAAGCGGGAGCGCTTCCCTGAAAGCGGCAGACGGAAATATGAATTCTGAGTTCCCCCTTCACGGCCGCTCTGAAGGAACCGGAGCGCGGACCGGGACCGGCTGCCGGCCGGACCGGAATGAGGCGGTCTGCGTGAGTCAGCAGTTTACGGAAAACAGCAGTTTACAGGCAGCCGGCACAGAGAAATGCCGGGGGATCCCGGCAGAGGAAAAAAACAGGAGGGGGAGATGAATACCGGAGAAGATCTGGCGCGCCGCTTTACGGAAGTCTCGATTGAGATTCTGGAGAGCAGCAGAAATGAACTGTATTTTTATATGCGCTATCTTGGCCTCGCCCTTTCCGGCCTTGATTTTGTAATCACGACGGATCTTCCCGGAATCGGGACAGACGGCGCGGGGCTTATCGCAAATCCGAAAACTCTGGCGGACTTGTATCAGAAGGACCGCCGCCTGGTTACGCGGATTTTCCTGCACGAAGTGTATCACTGCCTTTTCCGGCATATCTTCCGGAAAATGCCGCGGCAGGAGCTTTACTGGATGCTGGCCTGCGACATGGCAGTCGAATTTCTCATCGACAGCGGGGACGGCAGGGCGGTGCGGATGCCCAGGAGCCGCTACAGGATGAATGTGAGATCCGCCCTGGAAAAAGAGATCAGGGTGCTGAACGCGGAGAGTATCTACCGTGTGCTCTGCCGGATGAATCCGGATGAAAATGAGATCGGGCGCCTGCGCCGGGAATTCTGCGTGGATGATCACAGCCTCTGGCCTTCGCGGCAGCAGGACAGTCAGCCGGAGCTTCCCCCTTCCGCGGCAAG
>DGHP01000188.1:10783-18217 GCA_002392705.1 Lachnospiraceae bacterium UBA3845
AAGGATTCCTCCCCGGGCGCGAAGGATCTGCTTGAGCAGACGAAGGTTGAAAACCGGGAGCGCTATGATTACCGGTCCTTCCTGCGGAAATTCGCGGTTCTCAGGGAGGAAATGCATGTGGACGATGACGCTTTTGACTATGTGCTTTATACCTACGGACTGAATTTCTACGGCAATATGCCTCTGATTGAGCCGCAGGAGATGCGGGAAGTCAAAAAGATCGAAGAATTCGTGATTGTCGTGGACGTATCCATGTCGGTTTCCGGACCCCTCGTACATACATTCCTGGAACAGACCTACAATGTACTGAGCGAATCGGAAAGCTTTCTGAAGAAAGTGAACATCCGGATCCTTCAGTGCGACGAAGAAGTACGGTCGGACGTACAGATTCATTCAAAAGAAGAGCTGGAGCAGTATATGGACCGTTTTGAGCTGAAAGGCGGAGGCGGTACGGATTTCCGGCCGGCCTTTACTTATGTGGACCGGCTCATCCGGGAGAAGGAGTTTGTCGATCTGAAGGGGCTTTTATATTTTACGGACGGATACGGAATCTACCCGCAGAAAAAGCCTGCCTATGACACGGCTTTCATTTTCTGCGAGGAGGATTATGAGGACAGAAATGTTCCGCCCTGGGCCATCCGTCTGATCCTGCCCAGGCAGGACCTGGAAGCGGACGAAGGGCTGAGGGAGGACTTCCATTTTATCTGGGATGACGGCGAAGGCTGAGACAGCAGAAGAAGGCCTGCAGCTTACCGGCTTAAGTCCGCAGACAATCGGGAGAGCAGGGGCGGAAGGGAGCCGCAGCATGGTCTGCAGGCTTAAAGTCCGTGGACAATTGTGAAGATTCAGGCGGGTGGAGATCCCGCATCCGGCGGGAGAACAGCAGGGATCAGGCGCACGACAGGCACAGAAGGACGAAACAGATGAACATAAAACGCGCGAAACAGGAAATCAGGGATACGATCGAGGCGTATCTGTCAAAGGATGAATTCGGGGCTTACAGAATCCCGGAGATCCGGCAGAGGCCGGTCCTGCTGATGGGGCCTCCGGGCATCGGAAAGACCCAGATTATGGAGCAGATTGCCTCGGAATGTGATATCGGCCTGGTGTCCTACACCATCACGCACCATACCAGGCAGAGCGCCATCGGGCTCCCTTTTATCCGGGAGAAGGAATACGGAGGCAGAACCTTTTCCGTTACGGAATATACGATGAGCGAGATCATCGCGTCCGTATATGACCGGATGGAGCAGTCAGGAAAGAAGGAGGGAATCCTCTTTATCGATGAGATCAACTGTGTCTCGGAGACCCTGGCGCCCACCATGCTGCAGTTTCTGCAGTGCAAAACCTTCGGAAACCAGAAGGTTCCGGCAGGCTGGATCATCGTCGCGGCGGGCAACCCACCGGAATACAACAAGTCAGTCAGGGACTTTGATATCGTCACGCTGGACCGGGTCCGGGTGATTCCGGTGGAAGCGGATTTTGAAATCTGGAAGGAATATGCCTACGCCGCGGGCATTCACGGGGCTGTCATCTCATATCTGGACATCCACAGGGATCATTTCTACCGCATGGAGACAACGGTGGACGGGAAACGCTTTGTGACCGCCCGCGGCTGGGAGGATCTGTCGGAACTGATCTGCGTCAGCGAACTGCTGGGGAAGAAGATCGATGAGGATGTGATTGTTCAGTATATCCAGTATCCGAAAATCGCGAAGGATTTTTCCAACTATCTGGAACTGTACTATAAATATCAGAAGGATTACCAGGTGGATGAAATCCTGGCCGGAAGGATCCGGCCCGGCACGCTGGAAAAACTTCGCTACGCTCCTTTTGATGAGCGGATCGAGATCGTGGGTCTTCTGCTTTCAAAGCTTTCGGGTGAATTCAGGGACTGCAGGGCCGCGGACCGCTGCACGGGGGAACTGTACGGGATTCTGAAACAGTTCCGGGAAACCGCAGGCGTGAACCCGGGTACGGAGTCCGGCGCCGGAGCTGCGGCTGCAGGCGGAAAATCCGTTGATGCCGCAGGTGGAAAATCCGGCGATGGCGCCGGAGCTGCGGCTGCAGGCGGAAAATCCGGCGATGGCGCAGGGGATACAGCTGCACGTGGAAAATCCGCTGATGCTGCAGGGGCTGCGGCGAGGCCGGCGGAGATTCTTCATGCGCTTGCCGGGGAGAAGAGAGATCAGGTCCGCATGCGGATTGAAGCAGGGCAGAATGAGCGGGCCCTTGAGGCGCAGTACCGCGGTCTCTTCCGGATCCTTGAGCGCTATGAACTGCTGCTGAAGGAACAGGGAGGGAGCCTTTCGGCAGAAAAGGCATGGGATCTGCTCCGGGATGAATTCTCGGCCGAAAGGGAGAAACTCACGGAGCAGACGGAGTGGACTTCCGAGATGCTCGAGTATGCTTTTGATTTCATGGAGGCTGCCTTCGGGGAGAGCCAGGAGATGGTTTTCTTCATAACCGAGCTCTCCGTGGATGTCCACGCGATGTGGTTTATCAGTGAAAATGACTGTCCGCGCTACTACCGTTATAATAAGGCGATCCTGTTTGAGGACCAGGGAGCCGGAGTGCGGAGACAGCTGGAGGAGATCCGGTCAGAGATGAGAGGAAGCGGAAAAGCCGCTGAATAAAGAAATGAAAAGAGCCATGGGCAGTGTGCCCATGGCTCTTTAGCCTTTCAGAACTGTGTTCTGAAGAATCCGTGACCTTGGCCGTGTCAGAAGGGAGATGTGTTTTTCTGACAGGATACCTGAACGGTACCCTGTTATGGCCGGGCGGGCGGAATATTGCTGAGGATATCGTTGACAGCCTGACTCTGTCCGGAGTCCTGAGGCTGGTTCTGCGCGGTACTTTGGCCCATGTCCGTCCCCTGGTCCCGGGGTTCCTCCAGGTACCAGGTACCATCCGAAGACTGGGAAACGCTGGCGTTATCCTGTGCCGGATTCAGGACAGTCTGGTCGGAACTGTAGATGGTTATCCCGCCCCCGCCCTGAGAGGGACCTGCGGAGGGCTGTTCCGCGGCGCCGTCCCCACTGTCTGCAGCGGAAGGAGAACCCGGAACGGCACTGTCTGCAGCGGAAGGAGAACCTGTAACGGCATTGCCTGCAGCGGAAGAGGAACCCGGAACGGCACTGCCTGCAGCCGGGACGGAGTCCTGTCCGCCGCTGCCCGAAGCGGCAGCCTGTGGACCGATCCCGTCATCAACCCGGTAATCGCTTCCGTTCGGATCCGGCGGAATAAAGGCGCTGTCTTCGTTGTGGATCAGAAAAGCGGATCCGCCTTCGGCACCTGATACGCTGCCTTCGACCGCGAGCCCTCCGTTTCCATGGACAGAGCAGTAGTAGAGAGGTTCCGTTCCGGAGGAAAAGGATTCGACATAGGTATCCGGGCAGCGGGCTGACGCACACATGAGCGTCTCCCTGCAGAGATTCACCTGTACCAGGTCCTGGGGAGTATGGAAAGCCGTGATCTGCAGGTCCTTATGGATTCCGTTCATGATGCTGTTCCAGAGCGTTTTGCAGTAGCTGTGGTAGATTCCGGTATCCGGGAGCTGCGCGTTATTGTCATAGCCGCCCCAGATCCCGCAGGTATAATAGGGCGTATATCCGACAAACCAGCTGTCCTTGTAGCCGGAAGTGGTGCCTGATTTGCCCGCTGCGGGCATCAGGCCCAGGTCGATCCAGCCGTGGGCAGTGCCTTCCTCATCCTCTATGACCCCGCGCATGGCGGAAGTCAGAAGGGAGGCCGTGCTCTCCTTAATGACTGTGCGGGACTTCGGGTCCGTATTGTCCAGTACGACATTCCCGTACTGGTCCAGCACTTCCGTGTAGAACTTCGGTGCCGTATAGTGGCCGAGACTGGCGATGCAAGCGTAGGCAGCCGTCAGGTCCAGATTCGTGACGCCCCTTGTCAGACCTCCGAGCGCCAGCGTCTGGGTGATGTCGGTGAGGGTTTCGCTGCCGTTGTCGTAAGACTCCACCAGACTGGAAATCCCGAAATGCTGTGCATATTTGAACCCCAGCCGGGGACTGAGTTCGGTCAGGCACCTGACTGCAACGGTATTGACCGACCGGACGATGGCATCGCGGATGGTGATCTCACCCAGGTAAGCCTGGTTTGAATTGTGCACAGGCGTACCGTCCTGATAGCTGTATGGTTCATCGACATAAGTCGATATGAGGGTTTTGCCTCCTTCGTTGAGCGCGGGGGCGTAAGTGGACAGAATCTTGAAGGTCGAGCCGGGCTGCCGGGTCGTATAGGAGGCTCTGTTCAGCGTCAGGCTGGCGTCCTTTGTGCCGCGCCCGCCGACCAGGGCTTTCACAAGACCGTTTTTCTGGTCGATGATAACACAGGAAGCCTGCGGCTGGGGAGTGACGGTGACCCGTTCGCCAAGGACCGTATCGCCTTCGGATACAGCGGCTTCCCGGAAAGCCTGCGCGCTTGCCCGGGCCTGCTCTGTTGTCTGATACATCAGGTCAAAGGAGGGATCCGAAGTCCTGCGGACCCAGGCGCGCAGGTCGTCATTCCCATAATCCGTGATCTGGCCGGCTGCGTCCTGAACACTGAGCGCATAATCAATGCCGACTTCGGTCCCGTCAGGGAAATTGGAAGGATCCGCGAAGGCCTGGTCGCATACCGCCTGGATGGCGTCATCCTGGGCGGAGTAGATGCGCAGGCCGCCGGAATAAACTGCAAGGTAAGCCTGCTGCCAGCTGTAGCCTTTCTCATTCTGCAGATCCGTAAGGACCTGGTCGATCAGGGCGTCCTGATAATAGGTATATACGGATGAAGTCGTGTCGACGCTCTGCTGGTTGTTCTGTATCCTGGAATAGACATCGTCGGCCAGAGCTTCCTGATAACGGCTTTCATCGATGTAATTCTGCTCCAGCATGGCGTTCAGGACCATCCTGCGCCTCTCGGCATTCTTTTCAGGGTAGACGATGGGATTGTAAGCGGTCGGATTCTGTGTGATCCCTGCGATTACCGTGGCCTCGGACAGGGTCAGGTCCGAGACGTTCTTTCCGAAATAGCGGTAGGAAGCCGCCTGAACCCCGTAGCATCCCGCGCCGAGGTTGATCATGTTCAGGTAATTCTCCAGAATCTGGTTCTTTGTCATGATCTTTTCCAGCTTCAGAGCCAGATACTGTTCCTGTATCTTCCTCGTCATACGCTCCTGAAAACTTGATTCCCGGGTCCAGCCCGGAAAAACGGTGTTCTTCAGAAGCTGCTGGGTAATGGTGCTGGCGCCCTCCGAAAAGCTTCCCCGGCTGACTCCGCGGACGAAGGCCCGCACGATCCCCTTCGGATCGATCCCTTTGTGCTCGTAGAAGCGTTCATCTTCAATCGCCACCACCGCGTGCTGCAGATCCTGGGGTACGGAGGCCAGGCTGACGATGTCCCTGTTGGCTTCCGGCAGCGTCAGCTTCTGGATCCGCTCTCCCGACTGGTTATAGATATAGGTGGCCGATCCGCCCGGAGCGATGGCCGCCTCTGAGATGTCCGGAGCCTCGGCAATAACGGAAGAGACGACGCGGCTTATGTAAATCCCGGCCCCGATCACGGCGGTCATGAGCGCCAGAAGGGCCAGCTTGAGCAGTGTGCTGACAAGCTTCCGGAAAATCTTCCGGCCCGTATGCGGGGTCATCTTCTTCATCACTGCCTGTTTTCCGTAATTCATAAATCTCCCTCCATTCTGCGGACTTTCCGGGTGCCGCCCCGGCACAGCCGACCGGGAGGCGGACCGAGTTGACGCAGTCCCTTTCGGTATTGTATAACTAAAAGGAAGAGAAACACTTTGTTTTTTTCTTAAGAGTCGCTTATGATTTTTCTTCCGCACGTACAGATCTGCAAAAGCGTGCGGAGGAGACGGAGAGCGGTCAGAATATGACACAGCCTCCTGATACATCCGGCCAGAGAAGCGCGGAGAGGCGGAGAGCGGTCAGAATATGACACAGTCTCCTGACGCTTTCAGACAGAGGGGCGCAGGAGGACGGAGAGCGGATGAAGATTTTATATGAAGGCGGGAGCGCCGAGATAACGGAGAAGAAGTCGCGATTTATCGCTACTGTGCGGCCGGTGCACTCTGAGGAGGAAGCGGCCGTTTTTCTTGCTGAGATGCGGAAAAAATACTGGGATGCGAGACATAACTGCTCAGCCTTTGTCGTGGGGGACCGGATGCAGCTGCAGCGTTGCTCGGATGACGGGGAACCCCAGGGCACAGCCGGAAAACCGATGCTGGCTGTCCTGCTGGGGGAGGATGTACATGATGCATGCGTCATCGTGACCCGTTACTTCGGCGGGGTTCTGCTCGGGACGGGGGGACTGGTGCGCGCCTACTCGAAAGCCGCCCAGGAAGGACTGAAGGCCAGCAGGATCATAGACCGGATCGAGGGATCGGTTCTCCGGATCCGCACGGATTACAACGGCGTCGGGAAGATTCAGTACCTGCTCGGAAAAAGGGAGCTGACGATAACGGACAGTGTCTATGCGGACAATGTGGAACTCGAGACGATGGTTCCTGCCGGGGAACTGAAAGTACTAAAGGATGAGATTACCGAGAAGACCGGCGCGAAAGCGCAGTTTCTTCTGGAGAAGCCCGTGTCTTACGCCGTCATTGACGGGAAAGCCGTGCTTCTGTGAGTATGGGTATATAGAGGGGTGTGGACAGATGGATGTGAGTCGGGACTGGCCGATTGCTTTTTTTGATTCGGGCGTGGGTGGAGTGAGCGTACTCCGGGAGGCCGTAAAGCGCATGCCGGAGGAGAATTTTATTTATTTCGGAGATTCTGCGAATGCGCCTTACGGAACAAAGAGCGAGGAAGAGATCCGGCGCCTGACGCTGACGCATGCCCGGAGGCTGTACCGGATGTCCATCAAGGCGCTGGTGATCGCATGCAATACTGCGACAAGCGCTGCGATCAGGCCGCTCAGGGAGATCTACACGGATATTCCGGTGATCGGGATTGAGCCGGCCCTGAAGCCGGCAGTTCTCAGCGGGAAACATCCCAGGGTACTGGTGATGGCTACCCCGCTGACGGTACAGGGCAGCAAGTTTCACCATCTTCTGAACCAGTACCGCGAATGGGGCGATATAACCGCTCTTCCCTGTCCCGGGCTGATGGAATATGTGGAGAAGGGGGACCTTAACGGGCCTCAGGTGCGCAGCTGCCTGGAGGAGCTGCTGAAGCCTCAGCTTGAGAAGGGAGTGGACGCGATCGTACTGGGCTGTACCCATTATCCCTTTGTCCGTCCCCTGATCCGGGAGATCGCGGGGGAGCAGGTACAGATCCTGGACGGCGGCGGGGGAACCGCCCGTGAACTGCAGCGCAGGCTTGCCGGGATGGATCTTCTGACGGACCGGAAAGAAAAAGGAGATATCTGCTTTCTGGAGAGCCTGCCGGAGCGGATCAGTCTGTGCAGGGAACTGCT
>DGHP01000158.1:0-2311 GCA_002392705.1 Lachnospiraceae bacterium UBA3845
GCAAGATCGGCATGATCTTCCAGTCATTCAATCTGATCTCCAGATCCTCCGTTATCAATAATGTCCTGACTTCCAATGTACCGGACATGCCCTGGTATAAGGTTCTGTTCGGAATCTATTCCAGAGAACAGAAGATGAAGGCGCTGGAAGCCCTCGACAAGGTCAACATTCTGGAGAAGGCATACAACCGCTGCGATGAGCTGTCCGGCGGACAGATGCAGCGTGTCGCCCTGGCCCGGACCCTGGACCAGAGTCCGTCCATCATCCTTGCGGATGAGCCGGTCGCGTCCCTGGACCCGATTATGGCGGACGTGGTCATGAGCGACTTCAGGCGTATCAATGAGGAGATGAACATCACGATTCTCCTGAACATCCATCACGTCGACCTGGCGCTGAAGTATGCCACGCGCGTAATCGGCGTGCGGGCCGGAGAGATCGTTTACGACGGACCGAGCAGCCAGGTTACCAAGGATGTGCTGAATCAGGTCTATAACGGTCAGACCGTTCCGACCACGGAGAATGATACGAAACCAGGAAAAGCGGATAACACTGACAGCGCAGGGAAAAAGGAGTTGAGGGCATGAGCACAGCAGGTACGACACAGAGGCTGCCGCTGTTTGACCGGATCTTCAGACCCGAGCACATCGTCCTTGAGAACGGGCACAGCATCGACAGACCCAGAAGCCGGATGCCGCTGATCCTGATCTGCCTCGCGGCTGTCATCCTCGTCTCCATGAGAGCGACCGGATTCAGCTTTTCGATCCTGATACAGCGCGGCAATCAGCTCACGGTTATTCTCGGCAAGATTTTTCACCCGGACTGGAGTTACTTCCCGAAGGTGATCTCGCCGCTGATCGAGACCATCAAGATGTCGGTCATCGGCACCGTGGCAGGATGCGCGATCGGCCTTCCGCTGGCCATCTTTGCCTCATCCAACATTAACAGGAACAAACCGTCCCTGCTTGTGATCCGCTTCATTCTGGCGGTCATGCGTTCCGTCCCGACCCTGATCTATGCGTCGGTACTGGCGCTGATCTTCAGTCTGGGCGCTTTCGCCGGCTCGGTCGCCATCGTAATCTTCACGGTGGGCATCGTCGCCAAGATGCTCTATGAGAGCATCGAGACGATCGACATGGGGCCCTTCGAGGCCATGACAAGCTTCGGGTCCAGTACCTTCCAGGCTTTCTGGGCTGCCTGCATGCCCCAGATCCTTCCGACCTACCTGGATGACTGCCTGTACTGTTTTGAACTGAATGTGAGGGCCTCCTCCATCCTCGGCTACGTCGGAGCCGGCGGACTGGGCGTCCTGATCCGCGAACGTACCGGACTGCGCGCCTACGATGATCTGGGCTGCGTCCTCATCACTCTGTTTGTTGTCGTCTGGATCATTGACCTTCTGAGCGATTACATCCGCTCGAAGCTGACTTAAGGAGGACGGTATGAGCAGAGAAAATGTACTTGAAAAGCTGCAGAGCGAGCCGAAAAATCTCTGGAAGCGCGTGCTTGTATTTGCGGTCGTCCTGCTTCTGGTAGTCTGGAGCGGGAGTTCGATTTCCTTTAACGGAGTGGCAAAGCAGGGTTCTGTGGTTGCGTCCGGTATCGTGAACGGTATCCTGCATCCCAACCTGAAGCTGCTCTTTAACCTGACCACGGACGGAATCCCCTATCTGCTTCTGCAGACCATCGCCATCGCGATTCTCGGCACCATCTTCGGCGCGATCCTGGCCATACCGGTTTCTTTCCTGGCCAGCACCAACATTGTGCCGCGCCCGGTCGCCATGGTTTTCCGCGCGCTGATTCTTCTGATCCGTACGATTCCATCCCTGGTATGGGCGCTGGTCTGGATCCGCGTGACGGGCCCGGGAGCCTTCTGCGGCGTTGTAACCCAGTCGATCTGTTCCATCGGTATGATTTCGAAGATGTATATCACAGCCATCGAGGACCTGAATACGGGAATCCTTGAATCGATGGACGCCTCCGGCTGCAATACCTTCCAGAAGATCCGCTGCGGCATCCTTCCGCAGCTGTCCGCAAGCTTTGTATCAACCGCGATCTACCGCTTTGACATCAACCTGAAAGACGCCACGACCCTGGGTATCGTAGGAGCGGGCGGCATCGGTTCGCCGCTTGTGCAGTCCATCACCTACAGCCGCTGGATCAACGTCGGCGCCTTCCTCGTTGCCCTGATCATTCTGGTCGTCATCATTGAATGGATGTCCACAAAGATCCGCACCAGGCTCGCGACAGGAAAGAGATAAGACGCGGAAAAAAGAGGGGCAGAAGCGAGGAAGAAAGGCCGAAGCGAAGAAGA
>DGHP01000158.1:2408-7577 GCA_002392705.1 Lachnospiraceae bacterium UBA3845
TATACAGGCCGAGGGGCTCCTTCAGGCAGGCTTAAAGCAGCAGCGGGGGTCCGGAGGCAGAATTCGGAAGACAGATAAAAAAGAGGATAGACAGAATGGGAAAACGGATCAGGATTCTTACAAGCAGTGATGTCCACGGCGTACTGTTTCCTTATGAGTATGCAAAGGGCGAAGGCCGCAGCTGGGGCCTTGCGAAGCTTGCCGGCCTGATCCGCTCCCTTCGGGGACCGGACACGGTTCTCATTGACAATGGCGACACCCTGGAAGGGTCGCCTCTTTCTTTTTACCATTACGCGCAGCGCCCGTCGGAGACAAGCCCCATGACGGCGGCCATGGCCATGATGCACTATGATTTTGTCAACCTTGGGAACCACGACTTTGACTATGGCCCCGGCGCGCTTTTTCAGCATCTTGAAAAGAGCGGCGCCCGCTGCCTGTGCGTGAATATTAGTTACCGGGACAGGCCGCTGGGATCCTGCGAGCTTCGCAGGATCTGCGGGAAAAAGCTTGCTTTTTTCGCGGTCTGCACCCAGTATGTGCCGAACTGGGAGCCGGCGGATAAGATGGAGGGCTTCGCCTTCAGGGATGCTTTTGAGAGCGCCCGCGAGACGGCAGAGATGATCAGGGAGAAGGAAGATCCGGATTATCTGATCTGCATCTACCACGGAGGCTTTGAGAAAGATCCTCTCACGGGGGAGATTATATCGGAAACGGATGAAAATGAAGGCTTCCGCATGCTGACTTCGATTCCTGAGATCGACATTCTCATCACGGGCCACCAGCACAGAAAATATTGCGGAGTTTTCCACAGAGCGGAGGGCAGCGGGCCGACCGGTGGAGTTTTCCCGGAAGCGAAGAGCGGGGAGATATCCGACGGGAGTGCAGGAGAAGTTCCGGAGGGAAGGGGGGAGAAAGACTGTGCGGGAGCAGAAAAAAAAGCTTCCGGTACGGTCTTCACACAGACACGGGATAACGGCGTGGAGCTTTCCTGCATCGAGATCGACCCGGAGACGGGAAGGATCTGCGCGCGGATTCTGCCTGCTGACGCGGAGCCGGATCAGGAACTTCTGCTGGCGGCAGAGGCGGAAGAGAAAGACTGCCAGAGCTGGCTGGACCAGCCGCTTGGACGGTCGGAGACCGATCTGCGTGTCAGGGACGAATTCGACGGGCGCCTTCACAAGTCCCAGCTGATCACTTTCCTGAACCGGGTTCAGATGGAGATCAGCGGGGCACAGCTGGCAGGAAGCGCTCTGTTCCAGGGCGCCTGCGGCTTCGGGACAGAGATTACCATGCGGGATCTCGTATCCACTTATTCCTTCCCGAATACCCTGGCGGTCAAACGGATCTCCGGCAGAGTCCTGAAGGCTTATCTGGAGAAATGCGCGGAATTCTGGGCCCTGGACGGTGGCCGGATCGTTGTGAGCGAACGCTTCGAAAAGCCGGTTCCCATGTATTTCAATTACGACATGCTGGACGGCGTGCAGTATACGATCGATGTATCCAGACCTGTCGGGAGCAGGATTGTGAGACTGGAAACCCTGCCTGTCCCAGGGCAGGAGGGCGGTTTACAGCCGCCCTGCGCGGTTACGGACGATATGGAGTTCACCCTTGCGGTCAACAATTACCGTGCGTCCGGCGGAGGCGGCTTCGATATGCTCAGGGACGCGCCCACGATCCGCGAGATTCCGGTATCCATGGTGGATCTCCTCGCCGAATATATCATGAAGCACCGGGTCATCCGTTTTGAGCCGGTCAGCAATATTCGTGTAACTGCGGGATGACATTCCTTTTTCAGACATCGACGCAGATCCGTGAGGTCAGGCATAAGAGGAATGCAGAAAACAAACCTTTTACAGGAGAACAGATGATGAAACATACTTTTGACGTAGTACTTCTGACAGCGCTTCCGGCCAGCGGCAAGTCGGAGATCCGCAATTTTCTTGCGCATATTGAGCCGGAGCGCCTGATGAAGGAGTTTCATATCGGGGATAATCTCCAGCTGGACGATTTCCCCTATGTGAATTTTATGAGAAGAATCGACGAGGAACTCAGCCTTCTCTCAGAGGAGCGGGTTTTTTATCCGACCAATGAAGATCCCTTCTTTGACGGCCGGGACTGGGGAACCCTGACAGCCCTGCTGTCCGAGGATTACCATGACCTGCTGAATCGTACAAAGGTTCAGGCGGACAGTCCCGCGGAATATCTCTTTGAGCGGATCGACAGGGCGGGCATGACGGCCGGCATCCGTCCCCGGATGTCCCTTCTGAAGGAAGCGGTCCGGAAAGCGCTGGCGAAGGCACTGGACGCTGAGGCGCAGGAGGTCATAGACCTGAAGCAGAAGCAGTATACGGACGATCTGGAAGGAAAGACGATTATAATCGAGTGCGCCAGAGGCGGGCCGGACGGAAGCAGTATGCCGCTGACCGGGACGGCAGGCTACCAGTACTATTTCAGCAATCTGGCACCGGACCTTCTGGATCATGCGGTCTGCCTCTACATCAAGGTGACGCCGGAGGAGAGCAGGCGCAAGAATTTTGCCAGGGCAAACCCGGACGATCCCTCATCCAACCTTTTCCACGGAACACCGCTTCCGGTCATGATGCAGGACTACGGCTGCGATGATATGGAATACCTCTGCAGCCAGGCTGAGAAGAAGAATACCGTGACCGTGAATGCCCATGGGAAGACCTGGGACCTTCCGGTCGGGATCTTCGACAACAGTACGGACAAGACAACCTTCCTGCGCGCCGACGAAAAGGAATGGGATCCCGCGATGGTGCAGGATGTCACGGAGGCGGTCCGCCATGCGACGGATCTCATGTGGGAGAATTATATTTCATGATTTGAACTGGAATGCGGCGATATCATCGCGACCGGCACTCCGTCCGGAGTGGGTATGGGGTTCCATCCGCCGCGCTATCTGAAGGCGCGAGACGAGGTGGTCTGTGAGATCTCCGGAATCGGTTCACTCTGCAATCCGGTTATCTAAAACTGCATAAAAGAAAGGGACCGCTGCAGGGGATTGCAGGCCACACGCATATTCCACCTGGCAGCTTTGCTGGCTTAATGGGACAGTAACATTGTGATACTTTTTGTTGAAAGGGCGGTGTTTATTTCCGCTGAAATATGTTATTCTATACGGGACGAAATAAACGGCCTGTTTCAGTGAGGCTGACTGAGAAAGGGAGATATGCGCTATGAATGATGTAATCAAGGCTTTAGGAGAATATGGCATCGTCCCGGTAGTCGTACTGAATGATGCGAAGGATGCGGAACCGCTGGCGAAGGCTCTGTGTGAAGGAGGCCTGAAGTGTGCTGAGGTTACCTTCCGTACGGCTGCTGCGGAGGAATCGATTAAAATCATGACTGAAAAGTTCCCTGAGATGCTCGTGGGCGCCGGAACCGTCCTTACCACAGAGCAGGTTGACCGCGCGGTTGCCGCAGGCGCAAAGTTCATCGTCAGCCCGGGCCTGAACCCGAAGGTCGTGAAGTACTGTGTAGAGAAAAATATACCTGTTTGCCCCGGCACCTGCACGCCTTCCGAGATGGAGCAGGCCATGGATCTGGGTCTTGATGTCGTAAAGTTCTTCCCGGCAGAGCCGTCGGGCGGCGTCAAGTTCATCAAGGCTGTGGCGGCGCCTTATACGATGCTGAAGTTCATGCCGACGGGCGGCGTGAACGCGGCGAACGTCAGGGAGTATCTTGCCTATGACAAGATCCTCTGCTGCGGCGGAAGCTGGATGGTAAAGGGTTCCCTGATCGAGGCGGGTGAGTTCGACAAGATCGTGGAGATGACGAAGGAAGCGGCAGCGATTGTAAAAGAAGTCAGAGGATAAGAAAAGCTGCGGGCGGCTGCGGCTGCCCGGACCGGAAAGGACAGGAAGATGAATCTGAATTTAAGACCAGAAAATGAATGCAGGTATGACGCTGTTTCGCTGGGCGAGGTTATGCTCCGCCTGGATCCGGGCGAGGGAAGAATCCGCACGGCCAGATCCTTCCGCGCATGGGAAGGCGGCGGAGAGTACAATGTGGTCAGAGGACTGCGCAGATGCTTCGGCATGAAGACCGCGGTCATCACCGCTTTTGCTGACAATGAAGTCGGCAGGCTGATGGAAGACTTCATTCTCCAGGGTGGCGTGGATACATCCCTGATCAAGTGGATGAAGACCGACGGAATCGGCCGCGTATGCAGAAACGGTCTGAACTTTACAGAGCGCGGCTTTGGAATCCGCGGCGCGGTCGGCTGCTCTGACCGTGCGAATACGGCTATCTCCAAGGCTAAGCCGGAAGATTTTGATTTCGACTACATTTTCGGTGAGCTTGGCGCAAGATGGCTTCACACAGGCGGAATCTATGCCGCTCTGTCCGAGCAGTCCTGCGAGACGATCATCGCTGCGATCAAGACCGCTAAAAAATATGGCACGGTTGTATCCTACGATCTGAATTACAGACCTTCCATGTGGAGCGCAATCGGCGGTCTTGACAAGTGCAGGGAAGTCAATAAGGAGATCGCCCCGTATGTCGACGTTATGATCGGGAATGAGGAGGATTTCACAGCCTGCCTCGGCTTCGAGATTGAAGGAAATGAAGAAGGCCTCAAGAAGCTGAACATCGACGGATACAAGAAGATGATCAACGAGGCGGCCAGGACCTATCCGAACTTCAAGGCCGTGGCGACCACCCTCCGCACCGTTAAGACCGCCACAGTCAATGACTGGAAGGCAATCTGCTGGGCGGACGGCGAGATCTACAAGTCTCTTGAGTTCAACGGTCTGGAGATTCTTGACAGAGTCGGCGGCGGCGACTCCTTTGCGTCCGGCCTGGTATACGGCCTGATGACAACGGGAGATGCCCAGACGGCAGTTAACTATGGCGCGGCCCATGGCGCTCTTGCCATGACCACGCCCGGCGATACCACCATGGCATCCAAAAAGGAAGTGGAAGCCATTATGGGCGGTGCGGGAGCGCGTGTTAATCGCTGAGAACGCATTTTTTTGAAACGTTTTCGGCTTTTGCAGACGCTTATGAAATAACAGAGCGGGCAGGGCCGGGAGCACAGATCTCCCGGCCCAGTTCTGTTCCGGAAGCAGGACTGGAAGGAACGAGGCACACAGGAGACATATTCTGCCCACGGCTGTGCATACTGCAGACGCGGCTGGGCCCACGGCT
>DGHP01000158.1:7662-21456 GCA_002392705.1 Lachnospiraceae bacterium UBA3845
GTGTATATTGCAGACGCGGCTGGGCTCACGGCTGTGTATATTGCAGACGTGGCCGTAAAATAGTCCTTCGGGGCATTGAGCCATGGTACAACATTTGTTTTGGCAGGAGGAATCAGTATGGGAAGATGCTACAGATTGACGAAGACAATTACGCAGGAAGAAGGAGAGCGGGCGGTTAAAGAGATCACGGAGAAGCACAGTGAAGCCGAGGTTCAGATCTCCGTGGATCAGTCGGAGCTGACAGTGCGGACAGAGGAAGAGAATTATTACAGAGTGCTGACGGATGCCCTGAATATCTTCGATCGGATCCGGCCCGGCTGTGAGCTGAGCTTTGTCAGGTTTTCCTGAGAAGACGCTGTTCTGTTTCCAGTGCATCAGTAGATCAGCGTTTCCCTGAGCAGATCGGGAGATACAGCGATCGTCAGCCTGTGACTTCAGAAAATGAGTGAATCAGCCTTTCTATGAAAGAACTGCCGCCTTATGATCCGGGATCAGGGCGGCAGTTTTCAGGAGGATATCCCTTTCTCCGGCAGCAAAGTTGCATTGCAATCGGATGCCATTTCTGCTAATATTAGTGAAGAAAAATATGCCTTTTATGACTGGAGGCGGCATTTATGAATATTGGCTTCATAGCACACAGCAGCAGGAAAGATCTGATCGAGAATTTTTGTGTGGCATATAAATATATTCTGGCAAAGAATGAGCTTTTTGCGACTGAGATGACCGGCCGCAGGATCGAACAGGCGACCAATCTGAAGGTTCACAAGTTTCTCTCCGGGACAGTCGGGGGCGAAAAGCAGTTTGTGGATATGATTCAGCGCGGTTATATGGATCTGGTGATCTTTTTCTACAATCCCATCATGAACAGTCCGAATGAACCGGATATCATCGCCATCACAAGAGAGTGCGACCGATACAATATCCCGATCGCGACGAATATAGCGACGGCGGAATCCATGGTGCTCGGCCTTGATCACGGGGATCTCGACTGGAGGAACAGTGTAAGGCCTGAGTGAAGATAAGATTCTGCAGCTGCGTGATGACAGAAAGGAACTTACGGATCGAATGAGAGTGATAGCAGGGAAGGCGGGCAGCCTTCCGCTTCGTACTGTGACCGGCCTGAATACAAGGCCGACGACAGACCGGATCAAGGAAACTTTATTTAATATGATCGCGGACCAGCTTCCAGGCGGCAGGTTTCTGGACCTGTTTGCCGGCTCCGGTGCGATCGGGATCGAGGCACTCAGCAGGGGGGCGGCCGCGGCTGTATTTGTCGAGAATAACCGGCAGGCCTTGCGCTGCATCCATGAAAACCTGAATTTTACCCGTCTTGCGCCGCAGGGGCGTGTCCTGGCCGGGGATGTCATCCAGACAGTTCAGGATATGAACGGGGAGAAGCCGTTTACCATCATCTTCATGGATCCGCCCTATGACTGTGAACTGGAGAAAAGAGTCCTGGAAGCGCTTCAGGGCAGCACACTGGTCGATGAGAATACCGTGATTATCGTGGAAGCATCGAAGGATACCGATTTTTCCTATCTGCAGGAGCTGGGATTTCAGCCTGTAAGGGTGAAGGAATACAAGACCAACAAGCATGTTTTCCTGAAGAAAGTCTGATGCAGGACTGCCGGAGGATGTCATCCGGGATGAATCAGCTTTTCCTGAAGAAGCCTGATGCAGGACTGCCGGAGGCTGACATCCGGTATAAATCAGCATTTTCCTGAATAAAGCCTGAAGGTAAGTTATCAGAAGTCCGGATTCAGAAACAGCCGGCATTTCCCTCAAGAAAGTGTGACACATGAAAAGAGCCGTTTATCCGGGCAGCTTTGATCCGGTAACTTATGGACATCTCGACATCATAGCGCGATCGGCCGAGATTATGGATGAACTGGTTGTCGGAGTCCTGATCAATCAGGCAAAAACACCATTGTTTTCTGTAGAAGAACGTGTTAATATGTTACATATTCTGACGAAAAATCTCAGTAATGTCCGGATTGAATCATTCTCCGGACTTTCTGTCGATTTCGCCAGGGAAGCCGGGGCCGGTTTTATCGTTCGCGGGCTCCGTGCGATCACGGATTTTGATTATGAACTGCAGATGTCCCAGACCAACCGGATCATGGCACCGGAGATCGATACGATCTTTCTTACGACGAGCCTGCAGTACGCCTATCTGAGTTCCACCACCGTCAGGGAGGTGGCTTCCTATGGCGGTGATATTTCGAATTTTGTTCCGCCTGAGGTGGAAAAGGCGGTGATGAAAAAGTTCGGCTTCAGCAGACCCTGAGAGTGGAAGTATCGGACTTTGTTCCGCCCAAGGTGGAAAAGGCGGTAATGAAAAAGTTCGGCTTCGACAGACCCTGACAGGGCAGTTCTTCCTTCTGCCGGTATTCAGACCGGCGTCAGGCGGACAGGCCGGGCGATTCATTTTGTATGTATACCCGCGGGCGATTGTGGCTTTCGCATACCGGTATGTACCGCGGTATATATACCTGCACAGCGCAGGATTAAGGGGAGAGCAAGTAGTTAAGCAGGGTGGCTGTCCGGGGGAGCGGACAGAAGAGTGAGGAGAGTGTGAGTTATGGTTAGCCGAATTGAACAGATTATCGCAGAGATCGAGGAATATGTGGATGGCTGCAAGTTTCAGCCTCTTTCATCGACGAAGATCGTGGTGAATAAGGAAGAGCTTGAGGAGATGCTCCGTGAGCTCCGCATGAAGACGCCTGATGAGATCAAAAGATATCAGAAGATCATTAGCAACAAGGATGCCATCCTTGCGGATGCGCAGGCCAAGGCGGACCAGATCGTTGCCGACGCGCAGGCCAAGGCGGACAAGATCGTCAGCGAGAGCGAAGTGATGCAGAAGGCTCTTGAGCAGTCGAACCGCCTGATCGAGCAGACCAATGCCCAGGCCCAGGAGATTATCGACAACGCGACGACTGATTCCAACAATATCCGTATGAGTGCTATCGCATACACGGATGAGATGCTGGATAATCTTGAGAAGATCATGGGTCATACTCTTGATGCGGCCGGCTCCAGATATAACAGCTTTATCAATTCGATCCAGTCCTGCTATGATATCGTGACCAAGAACCGCAGAGAGCTCTCCCCGCAGATTGCTCCGAGCAGTTATACAACAGCTCCGGAAGAACCGGCAGCAGCCGAGGAAGAGGCAGCGGAGCCGGAGGAGAACTGATTTTTTATTAAAGTTTGAAAGCTGAATTTCGGGCCTGGAGATAGGCAGTATCTTCAGGCTCTTTCTTTATGCAGGCGGGATGAACGCCGGATGCAGATGGAGGCAGGGATGGCACAGGTGAGGCTGGACCGTTTTCTGGCGGAGGAAGGCGTCGGAACGAGGTCGGAAGTGAAAAAACTGATCCGTTCCGGACGTGTCCGGGTCAACGGGGCCGATGTCCGGCAGCCGGACTGCAAGCTTGATCCGGAGAAGGACAGCGTCGAGGCAGATGGAAAGAAGATCGGACAGACAGGATTTCTTTACCTGATGATGAACAAGCCCGGCGGGGTTCTGAGCGCTACCAGGGACGGACGCACGCAGACCGTGATCAATCTGGTAAAAGAGTCCTGGGCGGATAAGCTTTTTCCCGCGGGCAGGCTGGACAAGGACACGGAAGGCTTTGTCCTGCTGACCAACGACGGGATGCTTGCCCACAGACTCCTGTCCCCCCGAAGGCATGTATCCAAGACTTATTTTGCGATTGTGAGCGGTTTTGTGACCGAGGATGACGTCCGCCTGTTCCGGGAAGGCCTGGAGATCGGGGAGAAGCGGAAGACGCTCCCTGCCCAGCTGGTCCGGCTGACGGTTGACGGGGATTTTCTTGAAGAAAAGATCCACCATCCTGGCGTACAGGAAGTTAAAAATCCCGACGCGCCGCTGCTTGTGAGCAGGGCTCAGATGCAGGAATTCTGTATGCGGGGCATCGCCCTGTCGGACTATGCCCGCTGCGGGGAAGGGGAATGCTGCGTGGCCGTAGCGGTCACGGAAGGTAAATTCCACCAGATCAAGCGCATGTTTGAGGCAGTGGGACGTGAGGTCCGTTTCCTCAAGAGGATCGCGATCGGGACAGTGTGCCTGGACAGAAGCCTCGGGAGCGGGCAGTACCGGCCCTTAACGGAGGAGGAACTGAACCTTCTCAGGAATACGGAAGCATAATAGATGCGGCAGCATAATGGGTCTGGCGGCATAATGGATCCGGCAGCAAGATGGGTCCGGCGGCATAATGAATCCGGAAGCATAATGGGTCCGGCAGACAGGCGGCGAAGGGAGCATACAGCGGATGTGGAGAGAGAAAAAAGGAGCCATCTTTGACATGGACGGCACCCTGATGGATTCCATGTGGATGTGGAAAGACATCGATATTGAATACCTGAACCGGTTCGGTATTGAACTGCCTCCGGATCTTCAGCACAAAATCGAGGGGATGAGCCTGCCGGAGACTGCTGTTTACTTTCAGAAGCGCTTCGGAATCAGGGATTCTGTCGAGAAGATGGAGAGTGACTGGAACCAGATGGCCATGGAATTCTACCAGACCCGGGTAGAGCTGAAAAAAGGCGCGCGGGAACTTCTGGACGCCATGAAGGCGCGCGGCATGAAGCTGGGCATCGCGACCAGCAATTCCCTTCCCCTGACCAGGGCAGCCCTTTGCGCGAACGGGGTCGAGGATATGTTTGACACCGTCCGGTCCGCGGCGGAGGTTGCCCACGGCAAGCCTTCCCCGGATATCTACCTCTCCGTCGCGCAGGAGTGGGAGATGAGGGCGGAGGATCTCATCGTCTTTGAGGATATTCCCATGGGAGCCCTTGCCGGGAAGAGAGCCGGCATGGAGGTGGTCGCCGTGGAGGATCCCTGGGCAGCGTCCAGGAGAGAGGAACTGAAGACGATCGCCGATTACTATATTCATGATTTCACAGAACTGATCTGAAAACAGAGCGCGGCCGGACCGGACGAAGTCACGGCGCGCGGTGCAGTCTGTAAGCCCACAGGGGGATTCTGATGCAGAAGAAAAATGATGTCAGGCCGGGCAGGGAATGTTTTCTTCCTGTCTCCGGGGAGGATCTGAGAGAACGCGGGATCAGCCGGCTGGACTTTGTCTATGTGATCGGCGACGCCTATGTGGATCATCCTTCCTTCGGGCCTGCGATCATCTCAAGGCTCCTTGAGGCGCACGGCTATTCTGTCGGCATCATAGCCCAGCCTGACTGGAAGGATTCATCCAGCGTGACGATCCTCGGTGAGCCCCGGCTGGCTTTCCTGGTATCCGCAGGAAATATGGATTCCATGGTAAATCATTACTCTGTTTCCCGCAGGCGCAGAAAGACGGACGCCTATACGCCGGGCGGTGAGATGGGGCGCAGGCCGGACCGTGCCGCCATGGTTTACTGCAACCTGATCCGCTCTGTCTACCGCCGTACGCCGATCATCGCGGGCGGAATCGAGGCTTCCCTGCGCAGGCTGGCGCATTATGATTACTGGAGCGATTCCCTGAGAAGGTCCCTGCTGATGGATTCCGGAGCGGACCTGATCTCCTACGGGATGGGTGAACATTCGATCGTAGAAATCGCGGACGCCCTCGCGGCCGGGATTGATGTGCGCGATATCACCTTTATCGCGGGAACCTGCTATAAGACGAAAGATCTGTCCGCTCTGAGCGACTATGAACTGCTGCCTTCCTATGAGGAGCTGACAGACGAGGCACCGTCGAAGATCCGGGTCCCGGACTGGACGGACGGGGGACTGAGAAAGAACGGATCCCACCTGCTCCCGGCGGGCAGGTACAATTACGCGAAAAGTTTTTATACACAGTATCTGAATACGGATCCTTATACAGCCCGCATTCTGGCTGAACCATACGGAACCGTATATGTGGTCCAGAATCCGCCGGCAAAACCGCTTACGCAGCAGGAGATGGACGATGTCTACAGCCTGCCCTATGCCCGCGCATGGCATCCGGATTATGATGCCGCCGGAGGGATTCCCGCACTGGAGGAGGTCCGTTTTTCCCTCATTTCCAACAGGGGCTGTTTTGGTGCCTGCAATTTCTGTGCCCTGACCTTTCATCAGGGGAGGATCATACAGACCCGGAGCGACGAATCCATCCTGAAAGAAGCGCAGCTGCTGACAGAGGATCCCGGATTCAAAGGATATATCCATGATGTGGGCGGGCCGACCGCGAATTTTCGTCAGCCCTCCTGCCGGAAGCAGCTCACGAAGGGCGTGTGCAGGGACAGGCAGTGCCTTTTCCCAAAGCCCTGTCCGAACCTGACGGTCGACCACAGAAGCTATACGGAACTTCTGAAAAAGCTCAGGGCCCTTCCGGGCGTGAAAAAAGTATTTGTCCGTTCCGGCGTGCGCTTTGACTATGTGGCGGCAGACCCGGACGATGGATTTTTACGGGAACTTGTAAAATATCATATTTCCGGGCAGCTGAAGGTGGCACCGGAGCATGTGTCCGACCGGGTCCTTTATATGCTTGGGAAGCCGGCTCACAGTGTCTATCTGAAGTTCATGAAGCAGTATGAGCAGATGAACCGGGAATGCGGCATGGACCAGTATCTGGTGCCTTATCTCATGAGTTCCCATCCGGGCTGCACCATGAAGGAAGCGATAGAGCTGGCGGAGTTTCTGAGGGACATCCACCATCAGCCGGAGCAGGTGCAGGATTTTTACCCCACGCCCTCCACAATCTCGACCTGTATGTACTATACGGGGCTGGATCCGAGGACCATGGAAGCGGTCTATGTGCCGCGCAATCCGCATGAGAAAGCCATGCAGCGGGCCCTCATGCAGTTCCGGTCCCCCGCCGGCAGGCCGCTTGTCCTGGAGGCGCTGAAGATGGCAGGCCGCACGGACCTGATCGGATACGGTCCCGCATGCCTGATCCGGCCAGACAACGGACATGGGGCTTCCCGCCCTGACAGAAGCGGGAAGGATGGGAAACGGACCGCTGACAGGCAGAAAAACAGATCGGGTGCTTCGCGTTCTGAGGAGAAGCGCACCCGGAATCAGAGGGAGAAAAAACAGCCGGGCGGGCAAAAAAAGAACAGCAGCTCCGGCCGGAGACACGGAGCCTGAGCGCAGAGAGGTTGCGAATGGAGAAAAAGAAACACCCTGGAAAAGGGGAATACGGATATTACGCCTACGAGAAAAAGAAGCGCATCGGCATCGTATGCCTGCTGTTCGGTATCTGCCTGGGAATCTACATCACGGGTCTCATCATGACGCATACGAACAAGAACATGTTCTCTCTGGTTGCGATCCTGGGCGTGCTTCCGGCTGCAAAATGGGCGACCGAGATGATCATGATCCTGCTGCAGAAGAGCACAGATCCGGAGGTCTATGAGATTACGGAGAAGATCGCCGGCGATCTGACGCACGGCTATGAGCTGTGCGTTACGGCCTATGAGGGCAGGATGCCCCTTGACGCTGTAGTGATCTGCGGCAATTTTGTCGTATGCTATTCCAGCGCCGAGAAGGGGAAATTTGAGTTTATGGAGACCCATATGCGAAAAATTTTCCACGGCAACGGCCTCGGCAATCCTACTGTGAAGATTTTCCGCAGACTTGACCAGTATAAAGAGCGGATCAGCCAGCTGGCCGCTGACCCTGAAAAGTATCGCGAAGGGCTGAAATATACGCCGGATGAACAGCATGCGGGAGAAAGCCGCGAGGAAGCCCTTCTGAGGCTGATCTGCAACATCTCCCTCTGAAAAGCCCGAAGCCCGGAAGCGGCGTCGCCTGTGTGTGAAGGCCGCGAGTGTTATGACCGGGCTGCCGTGGCCCGGCGTGCCGCAGTGCTGCTCGTAAAGGCTGCGAGTGCTATTATCGGGCTGCCGGGACATACCGTACCGCGGCGCCCGTGCGCAAAGGCCAGGAACTGGTTTAAGCCGGGCTTTCAAAGCTGCGTTTTTTAACAGAAAGGACATCTCATTCAATGAGAGAACTGGAAGTTACTTCCCTGCAGGCGGGACAGCGTCTGGACAGGCTGCTTGGCAAATATCTGAAAGAGGCTTCCGGACCCTTCCTTCACAAGATGCTGCGGAAGAAGAATATCACCCTGAACGGCCGCCGGGCGGACGGCAGTGAGAAGGTGGCAGAAGGGGATCTGATCCGGATTTTCTTCGCGGAAGAAACCCTGGAAAAGTTCACGGGAAGCGGTCCGAAAGGGGAGGCAGGCAAAAAAGACCTTCTCGAACGCTATCCTTCGACTGTTCTTGATATTCTGTATGAAGATGAAAATATTCTGCTGGTGAATAAACCTGCCGGCATGCTGACGCAGAAAGCCAGTGATGAGGATATTTCCCTGAATGAGTACGCCATCGGCTATCTGCTGCGCTCCGGCGCCCTGTCGGAGGAGGACCTGCTTTCTTTCCGGCCTTCGGTCTGCAACCGTCTTGACCGCAATACCAGCGGTATCGTGGCGGTGGGAAAGTCCGTCGCAGGCCTGCAGGAGCTTTCAAAGATGTTTCATGACAGGACGGTTCACAAGTATTACCGGACGATCGTTCTCGGACATATTGAAAAAAGCCGGACCATAGAGGGCTACCTGAAAAAGGACCAGGACGAAAACAGGGTCCTGATCCTGAAGGAACCGGCACCCGAAGCCCAGCTGATCCGTACCGGCTATACGCCCCTCGGATGGGCTTCAGACGGCAATCCGGGCCATGACCTGACGATGCTGGAGATTGAACTGATCACCGGGCGCAGCCATCAGATCAGGGCGCACCTGAGCTCGGCCGGGCATGCGGTGGCGGGGGATCCCAAATACGGGAGCCAGAAGCGGAATGATTATTTCAGGAGAGAGTACCAGGTGCGCAGACAGCTGCTGCATGCGGACCACATTACATTTCCCGCAGGAGACGGCTGCCTCGGACATCTGTCCGGCAGGACCTTCACAGCGCCTCTTCCGGATGATTTTCAGCGCGTGGTGAAGGGAGAAAAGATCCGGGAGAGGAAGGACCTCAGCCCGGGATACAGCGTCGGGGAGACTGAGTGAGAATCGTATGGCGACATGGAATTCAAGGGGCCTGAGAGGAAGTACCCTGGAGGATCTGATCAACCGCACAAATGAACAGTACCGGGAGAAAAAACTGGCCCTGATCCAGAAAATTCCGACCCCGATCACCCCCATCGATATTGATAAGGAGAGCAGGCATATCACGCTGGCTTACTTTGACCAGAAGAGTACGGTGGATTATATCGGAGCCGTACAGGGCGTTCCGGTATGCTTTGACGCGAAGGAAAGCAAGAGCGATACCTTCAGCCTGCAGAACGTTCATGAGCATCAGGTCGCATTTATGCGGGAATTTGAACGGCAGATGGGACTTGCTTTCCTGCTGATCTTTTATTCGCACAGGGATGAATTCTACTATATGCCCTTCACGGATCTGGAAAGATTCTGGAGGCGGGCGCAGGAGGGGGGCCGCAAGTCGGTCCGATTCGAGGAGATCGATACGCAGCTCCGGATCTGGCCCAACCGCCACGGAATTCTGCTTCCCTATCTGGACGCTGTCGCGATGGACCTGGAGCGGCACGACTGGGCGCAGGCCTGAGCTCCTACTTGACAGAGCCGCGGAATGTGCGTAAGATAACGAGATAGCTGATTTAATGATTTAGCACGCTAAAGCATACAGAAACATCTGAAGCATGCAAAAATATCTAAAGCATACAAAAGTATCTTAGAAACGGGGAACATTCATATATGAATCAGAAGATTCTTCATACACCGGAAGGACTCCGCGACATCTATTCCGATGAGTGCGAAAGAAAACAGATCCTGGAGCAGAGGCTGCATCAGGTTCCTGCTTCCTACGGATACAGGGATATCGAGACGCCCTCCATCGAATTTTTTGATGTATTCGGGTCCGATATCGGGACTATTCCCTCCCGAGATCTTTTTAAGTTTTTTGACAGAGAAGGAAATACGCTGGTTCTGCGTCCGGACTTCACGCCGTCGATCGCAAGAGCCGCCAGCCGCTATTTTCAGAATGTGAATCATCCGATCCGCCTGTGCTATATAGGGAAAAGTTTTGTAAATTACTCCGGCCTGCAGGGAAGACTGAAGGAGAATACACAGATGGGAGCCGAGCTGATCGGCGCCTCCGGCGCAGACGCGGATGCCGAGGTCATCGCCATGGCGACGGAGACCATGCTGGCCGCGGGACTGGGGGAATTCCAGATCAGCGTCGGACACGTTGCTTTCTTTGAGAGCCTGGCGGAGGAAGCCGGATTTGATGAAGACACCGTTTTAAGACTCCGGAATCTGATCCATAACCGCAATACCTTCGGCGTTGAAAAGCTGCTGAGCAGCCTGGAAGAAGAGAGGAAAAGCGCGTCACAGCCTCTGGATGAGCGGATCCGCAGGCTTCTGATCGCTCTTCCCACTCTTACCGGAGGCGAAGAGTTGCTGGAAAAAGCATTCTCCATGTCGGAGGGACTGAAAGCTCAGGAAGCGGTGGTCCGCCTGAAGAAAGTTCTGGAGCTTCTGAAGCTTTACGGCCTTGAGCGCTATACTTCCTTCGATCTGGGGATGCTGTCCGTGTATATGTACTATACAGGGATTATTTTCCGCGGATATACGTACGGGACCGGGGAAGCCGTGGTAAAAGGCGGACGCTATGACGCCCTGCTGAAGCATTTCGGCAAAGACCTGCCCTCCATCGGCTTTGTAGTCGTCATCGGACAGCTGCTGAATGCTTTGCAGCGTCAGAAGATCGAGATCCTTCCTGCGCATGAGCGTTACCTGATCCTGTATAGAGAAGAAGCGGCGAAGGAAGCCGTGAGCAGGGCTGCCGCCTGGCGAAGACAGGGAAAATATACAGAACTGATGCTGCTTGCCTCTGAGAAGGACATTGAGAAGAGCGATGAGGAATACCGCCGCGAGGGCGGATATGCGGGCGTAATCCGTCTGTAAGAAGGGCATACGCGGGCGTAATCCGCCTGTAAGAAGGGCATATGCGGGCGTAATCCGCCTGTAAGAAAGGCATACGCAGACGCAATCTGTCTGTAAGAAGGGCATACGCCGCTGCCGCCAGCGTTCTTGAGCATCGCGGCAGGGAAAGACATATATTTACCCACGGCTGCGCATCCATCCGAAGCCATTGAGTCAAAGTGCGATCCATCGTTTCGGAAGGAGGTATCCGAGGCTGTTAGTCAGAGTGCAATATGCCGTTTCGGGAGAAGTAAGGGAAGAAAATCTTATGAGATATCTCACCATAGCCCTGACAAAGGGCAGGCTAGCGAAGCAGACGATGCAGCTTCTGGAGAAGATCGGTATCTCCTGCGAGGAGATGACGGATCCGGATACCAGAAAGCTGATCTTTGTAAATGAAGAACTGAAGCTCAGATTTTTCCTGGCCAAGGGGCCGGATGTCCCGACCTATGTGGAGTACGGGGCGGCGGATATCGGCGTGGTCGGGGAAGACACGATCATGGAGGAAGGACGGAAGATCTATGAAGTCCTTGATCTGGGCTTCGGGAAATGCCGGATGTGCGTCGCCGGCCCCGAGGAGGCGGGAGCTCTCCTGAACGGTCAGGAGCAGATCCGGGTGGCGACAAAGTACCCGAAGATCGCGAGAGATTATTTTACGGAGCGGAAAAACCAGACTGTGGAGATCATCAAGCTGAACGGTTCCATCGAGCTTGCACCGATTGTCGGCCTGGCCGAAGTGATCGTTGATATCGTGGAGACCGGATCCACTTTGAAGGAGAACGGCCTGAAGGTGCTGGAGGAGGTCTGCCCCCTTTCGGCCAGAGTGGTGGTGAATCCGGTCAGCATGCGGATGGAAAATGCCCGCATTACAAAACTTCTGGATGACATGAACCGGGTACTTATGCAGATATAAGAGCACGGAGACGGTGCTGCAGTTTGTTTTGGACAATCCATATTCTGCCTGAAACTGGTTACTATTCATGGTCATTTTGAAATCAGGTTCTCGTTCGTCGTGCTTGCACGTAAGAAAAAGGTTCTGATTTCAAATAAGGCCTGCGAAGCAGTTTGATTTACAGATGCGGCTGCAAAACAGTCATCTGTGGATATTGAGTCAGGGAATTTAAACTTCGTTTTAGGAGGAGGAAAGGGACATATGAGGATCGTCAGACTGACAGAGGAGACGAGAAAAGATCTTTTGAACAATCTGCTGAAGCGCAGCCCCAACAACTATTCCGAGTACGAGGGGGCTGTCAGCCGGATCGTCACGGACGTCCGTGAACATGGAGACGAAGCTCTTTTCGCCTATACGGAGAAGTTTGACCATACAAAGCTGACGAAAGAGAATATCACGGTGACGGAGGAGGAGATCCGGGAAGCCTATGAGCTGGTCGATCCGAAGCTGGTCGATGTGATCCGCAAGGCTCTTAATAATATCCGGACCTATCATGAGAAGCAGCGCCGCTACAGCTGGTTTGATTCCGATGAGAGCGGTGTTCTTCTGGGACAGAAGGTCACGCCCCTCCAGCGTGTCGGCGTATACGTTCCGGGAGGGAAGGCAGTCTACCCCTCCTCTGTTCTGATGAATATCGTACCGGCGAAGGTTGCCGGCGTTTCACAGATCATCATGACCACGCCTCCGGGAAAGGACGGTAAAATCAGTCCCAATACCTTGGTTGCCGCCCATGAGGCGGGGGCCGACCTGATCTATAAGGCGGGCGGCGCCCAGGCCATCGCGGCTCTTGCCTTCGGGACGGACAGCATTCCGAAGGTGGACAAGATCGTCGGGCCGGGGAATATCTTTGTGGCCCTTGCCAAGAAGATGGTCTACGGCTTTGTCGGAATCGACTCCATCGCGGGTCCGAGCGAGATCACCGTTCTGGCGGATGAGACGGCCAATGCCCATTTTGTGGCGGCGGACCTGCTCAGCCAGGCGGAGCATGATGAACTCGCATCGGCGATCCTCGTTACCACCAGCGAAAAACTGGCCGAAGATGTATCGGCTGAGATCAATCAGTATCTGAAGAAGCTCTCCAGAAGGGAAATCATAGAGAAATCCCTGGAGAATTACGGATATATCCTTCTTGCGGACAGCCTGGAAGAAGGAATCGGCACTGTGAACTCGATCGCGCCGGAGCATCTGGAGATCGTCACTTCGAATCCTTTCGAAACGATGATGAAGATCCGCAACGCAGGCGCCATCTTCCTGGGAACCTGGTCCAGCGAGCCGCTGGGCGATTATTTCGCCGGGCCGAACCATATCCTGCCGACAAACGGAACCGCGCGCTTCTTCAGCCCGCTGGGCGTGGATGATTTTGTCAAGAAATCCAGCATTGTATATTATTCCGAAGAGGCACTGCGGCAGGTGCATGCGGATATCGAGCAGTTCGCGAAAGCGGAGCAGCTCACGGCGCACGCGAATTCCATCGCGGTGCGTTTCGGAACAGAACTGTAAACAGCAGTTTCAGCTCAGGCTGATCTGAATACGGAGCGCCCCGCCAGGCGGGGATGGCGTACAGTCGGCCGGATCGGGGGATGTTATGGCACGGATCGCTGAAGTGGAGAGATATACGAAGGAGACGAGCATAGAGGTTCAGCTGAACCTCGACGGGAGCGGGCAGGCTCAGATCGATACGGGCGTGGGCTTCTTTGACCACATGCTGGAGGGGTTTGCGCGTCACGGCCTCTTTGACCTGACCATCAAGGTGGACGGAGACCTTCAGGTGGACGACCATCATACGATCGAGGATACCGGTATCGTCCTGGGCCAGGCGATCGCCAGGGCTGTCAAGGACAAACGGGGTATTCAGCGCTACGGAGACAGGATTCTGCCGATGGACGAGGTTCT
>DGHP01000151.1 GCA_002392705.1 Lachnospiraceae bacterium UBA3845
CGGGCATACAGCATAACAGCCTTATGGAGGAGATATGTTTGACCAGCTGAATGAGGTGACAGGAAGACTGGAGGAGATCATGCGCATGCTCTCAGAGCCGGAGACCCTGAAAGATCCTGATCTTCTGCAGAAGCTGATGAAAGAGCAGGCGGCCCTTTCGCCGCTTGTGGAATGCTACCGGAAGCTTCAAAGAGCGGAGCAGACCGCCGCGGACGCGCTGAAGATGCTCAGGGAGGAGTCTGACGAGGAGATGCTCGAGATGCTCCGCGAAGAGCTGTCTTCTTCGAAGGAGGAGGTCCTGAAGCTGAAGGAGGAGCTGAAGATCATGCTTCTTCCGAAGGACCCGAACGATGAGAAGAATGTCGTCGTGGAGATCCGGGCAGGTGTCGGAGGGGATGAGGCCGCTCTGTTTGCGGCTGAGATCTACCGCATGTATGCCCGTTACGCGGACCGGATGGGCTGGCGGGTGGAGCTTACTTCCGTCAGTGAGAACGGCCTGGGCGGATTCAAGGAATGCGTGTTCCTGATCAACGGGCAGGGAGCCTACTCCAGGCTCAAGTACGAATCCGGCGTGCACAGGGTCCAGCGTGTACCCGAGACGGAATCGGGCGGAAGGATCCACACGTCCGCCGTGACGGTCGCAATCATGCCGCAGGCGGAGGAGATCGATTTCCACCTGGATTTAAGCGAATGCCGCTTCGACGTGTTCAGGGCTTCCGGAAATGGCGGGCAGTGCGTCAATACGACGGATTCCGCGGTCCGGCTGACCCACATCCCTACAGGCATCGTGGTCAGCTGCCAGGATGAAAAATCGCAGCTGAAGAATAAGGATAAGGCCCTGAAGGTGCTGCGCGCGAAGCTCTATCAGCTTGAACTTGACCGCCGCCACGACGCGGAGGCGGAAGAGAGGCGAAGCCAGGTAGGCAGCGGCGACCGCTCAGAGAAGATCCGCACCTATAATTTCCCGCAGGGAAGAGTGACCGATCACAGAATTAAGCTGACCCTTTACCGGATTGAACAGGTCATGGACGGCGACCTGGACGAGATCATCGACAGCCTGGCCGCAGCCGACCAGGCCAGGAAGCTTGCTTCCAGCGGCTCTGACGTGGCCTGAAGGCATCCTGCGCCGGGAACAGGAATTGATACAGAGAGGATAACAGACTATGGCATCCTGGGAAGAGAATGTAAGAAAAGCAGTCCCGTATACACCGGGGGAGCAGCCGAAGATTGCCAATATCATCAAGCTGAATACAAATGAAAATCCCTATCCGCCTTCGCCCGCTGTCTTAAAGGCGCTTCGCGGAACGGACGTGGAGTATCTGCGCAGATATCCGGATCCGAAGTCCTTTGATCTGACAGAGGCTTTTGCGCGCCTTAACGGGATCAGCCCCGACAGAGTCTTCGCGGGCGTGGGTTCGGATGACGTGCTGGCCATGAGCTTCCTGACCTTCTTCAATTCAGACAGGCCGGTGCTCTTTCCCGATATCACCTATTCTTTCTATGACGTATGGGCGGATCTGTTCCGGATTCCCTACAGGACGGTCCCTCTGGATGAGAATTTCAGAATCGTGAAAGAAGATTATTACGGGGAAAACGGAGGTATCGTGATCGCGAACCCGAATGCTCCGACCGGTATCGCGATGAAGCAGTCCGACCTGAGGGATATTATTGACCGCAACAGGGACGTGGTTGTGATTGTGGATGAAGCCTATATCGATTTCGGCGGTGAGAGCCTGCTCGGCCTGACAGCTGAATATGAGAACCTTCTTGTGGTACAGACTCTCTCCAAGTCCCGCGCGCTTGCGGGCATGCGGATCGGATTTGCGGCCGGAAGTGAGAAACTGATCCGGTATCTGAACGACGTCAAGTACTCTTTTAACTCCTATACGATGAATGACAGCGCCATCAGGGCAGGAGCGGCCGCGCTGGACGACCGGGAATATTTCGAGTATACGCGCGGCAGGATCATCGCCACCAGGGAGCGGTCAAAGAAAGAGATGGAAAAGCTGGGCTTTATCGTGACGGATTCCCGGTCCAATTTTCTTTTCGTAAGACATAAGGAAGCGGCGGCCAGGGATATTTTCCATGCCCTGAGGCAGGCCGGCATAATTGTTCGCTACTTTGATAAGCCAAGGATAGATAATTATCTCCGCATTACCGTCGGAACCGATGAGCAGATGGACACGCTCTTTGCTTTTCTGGCATCCTGGCTGAAAAAAGAAAAAGCCTGAAAGATCCGGAGGAGTATAATTCATTATGACAAACGCACTTGCAACCTGGTTTGCCAACAATCTCGGCACTGTCATGCCGGCCGAGCTGGTCGTCTTTATCGTATCCCTCTTTCCGATCCTGGAATGCAGAGGCGGGCTGATTGTGGCGGCCCTTCTGGGTGTAAAGATGACAGCAGCGGTTCCGATCTGTATCGTGGGAAATGTACTGCCGGTTCCTTTTATTCTTCTTTTCCTGAAGGCGGTGCTTGAGTTTATGAAGAAGACCCGGCTGAGTTTTCTGGCGGAAAAGATAGAGGATCATGCCAGAAAGAAAAACAGGATCAGGGAACACGGCGAATTTCTGGGCCTGCTCCTCTTTGTCGGGATTCCTCTTCCGGGAACCGGCGCCTGGACAGGCTCCCTGGTCGCAACCCTGTTCGGCATGGACCATAAAAAGGCGGTTCCGGCCATTCTTCTCGGAGTTCTGATGGCAACCGTGATCATGACGGTATTTTCCTATGCCTTTCTGGCAAATGTAGTCGGATGAGCGCCTAAGGAAACACTGATTATATCAGTGTTTCCTTAGTGCCTCCGGCGGATCGCAGTGCTGCGCAGCGGAAGGCTTGCTTTGCAAGCCGCGCAGCACGCGGCTTTGAGCGCATTACGCGCTCAAAGATCGCTGATTCTACGGCATTAAAAGCTGTCAGTCAGAATAAATCAGCGTTTCCCTAAGCTTCTGCAGGCGCAAAAAGACTGCCGGGAACTGAGCAGTGCCGCCCCGGCCGGAGAGACTGCGGCAGATAAACAGCTGAGCATGGACCGGAATTGGGGTAGACTTCGACGGCATGCCTGAGAGATGGATGACCGGGAGGTGGGATATGGCTTCCTATGAAAATTTTGCGGCAGTCTATGATACATTTATGGACAATGTCCCTTACAGGGACTGGGCTGCCTTTCTGACCGGCAGGCTCAGGGAATACGGGATCCATGACGGCATCCTCCTGGATCTGGGCTGCGGAACAGGATCCCTGACACAGATCCTGGCTGAGGCCGGATATGATATGATAGGGGTGGACGCATCCTCCGACATGCTGGAAATCGCTGCGGAGAAACAGGAAAAGACGCCCGGGATGGCGGGAAGGATTCTGTACCTGCTTCAGGATATGCGGGAATTTGAACTGTATGGGACGGTGCGGGCGGTCATCTCCAGCTGCGACAGCCTGAATTACCTGACAGCAGAGGAAGATCTGCTGCAGACGTTCCGGCTCGTCAACAACTATCTGGATCCCGGCGGTATCTTCCTTTTTGACATGAATACCGTCTATGCCTGTGAGAACCTGCTTGCGGATCATACATTTGCGGAAAACCGGGAAGACTGCAGCTTTATCTGGGAAAACTACTATGATCCGGAGAGTATGCTGAATGAATATGATCTGACTCTGTTTCTGCGCGCTGACGCCGGGACTTCAGGCCTGACGGACGATGGAGCCCGGGAGAGGGTTCCGGACCGGAGCCTCTGGCGGCGCTTTACGGAGACACATCTGGAGAGAGCTTACAGTCTTGATCAGGTAAAGAAACTGCTGGAGCGCGCGGGCATGGAATACATCGGTGCCTTTGACGGCTACAGCTCAAGGCCCTGCACGGCGCAGAGCGAGAGGATGCTGATTCTGGCCAGGGAACAGGGAAAGAAAGTCTGAAAGGATCCCCGGGCCGCGGCAAAGAAGGGGAACCCTGCTGAGAAGAAGAAAAGGAGGAGACTGCATGAAGTTTACGAAAATGCATGGAATCGGGAATGACTATGTCTATGTAAACGGATTTGAGGAGAAGATTCCGGATCCGGTATCAGCTGCCAGATTTGTCTCGGACCGCCATTTCGGAATCGGTTCGGACGGCCTGATCATCATACAGCCTTCCGACAGGGCGGACTGCATGATGGAGATGTACAATGCGGACGGTTCCAGGGGGCAGATGTGCGGGAACGGGATCCGCTGCGTCGCGAAGTACGTTTACGACAACGGGATCGTTGACAGAACCCGGATTACGGTAGATACCCTTGCCGGAATCAAGACCCTCGATCTGAACCTGAAGGACGGCAGAGTGGATACGGTCCGCGTTGATATGGGGGCGCCGATCCTGGCTCCGGAAAAGATACCGGTCGATCCGGGTGACTACCAGTATCTTCCCCTGGATGAGGTAAAGCCTTACGGAAGGATTATCCGGAACGCCTTTATCAAGGTTACGGAGGATACGGGAATGTACGGCACCTGCGTATCCATGGGCAATCCCCACTGTGTGGTTCCGGTTGAGAACCTGGAAAACTTCAATATCCGCTATTACGGCCCTCTTTTTGAGTACAATCCGATATTCCCGGAGCGGATCAATACCGAGTTCATCACCGTTACAGACCGGAAAAACATCTCCATGCGCGTCTGGGAACGCGGAAGCGGAGAGACCTGGGCCTGCGGAACGGGAGCCTGTGCGGCCGCCGTTGCGGGCGTTCTCAACGACTGGACCGATCGGACCGTGACGGTTCATTTAAGGGGCGGAAACCTTGCGATCGAATGGGATGAGGAACGCAATACAGTGTTTATGACCGGAAGCGCGACAAAAGTATTTGACGGCGAGATCGACCTGTAAAAAGCATGACCGGCTGAAGAAAAAGAGCGGGAGACCGCTCTTTTTTAATGCTTTCCGGCAGATCTTCCGCTGATGTTCACGGGCCTTTGCGCATCAGGCCTTATGCATATTCCGCCTGGCAGCTTTGCAGCCTTAGAGGATAGCTTACAGAGCAGATCATCCGTGCTGCGCAGCACTGCGTCTACGCTGCCGCTTCGGTCGGCGCTAAACGAACGTCCACTGGACGTTCAGCGCCCGTCGGAGACACTAAGGAAACACTGATATAAGCAGTGTTTCCTTAGATGCTTCTGCCTGAGGCGTGAATGGTAACACTCTGACCATGTTTTAAATTTTAAAGACCAATTTTTTACAAAACAGGCTTGATTTGTTAACAATTCTGTGATAAAGTTTAGAAAATTGGTGCATTTTTTTATGCATCAGCTCATGTGTATGGGAGACTTGCAGGACTGGCCTGGGATGGATGTAATCTTGAGACCATCACAGCAAAGGAGGTTTTGATAAATAATGAAGAAGGGTATCGCCAAGCTGAGTCTTTTCTGCCTTGCCGCCGGCATGGTATTCGGGAATGCTTCAGCAGCTGTATCTGCCAGTGAGGCTGCCGCAGGGGAGAACAGCGCGCAGAGCCTGGCGGGAACGCTCGGTTTTGTTGATCTTGAACGGGCAGACTTCACCGTTAACGTCCGCTCAGCCGCGGATGTGGAGACCGGTGAGGTGGTTGGAGTTCTGAAGAACCATGATTCGGTAGTGATTAAGAAGGTCACTGCGGACGGCTGGTATAAGATCAAGTCCGGTGATGTAAAGGGTTATGTCGCGGCATATCTGATCGCGACCGGAGAGAAGGCGGAAAAGATCGCTGCTGAGACGGCATACCGTTATGCCACTGTTCAGGCGGCGGAACTGAATGTGCGTACAAGCCCGGAAGCCGACGGCGAAGTGATGTGCGTTCTGAAAGAAGGCGAACAGGCTGAGATCGTCGCCTTTGAAGGGGACTGGCTGAAGGTCTGCCTGGCGGCGGACAGCTACGGCTATATCGCCAGCGCCTATGTTGAGACTGACGTAGATTATCCGACCGGCAAAACGATCCGTCAGTTTGAGGATGAACAGAAGGGCAGGGAAGCTGCCTGGGAGTCCGCACCGGCTGAAAGCAGAAGCGGAGAGGAAGCTCCCTATGCGGCAGCGGAAGCAGCTGCTGCGGAGCAGGCCGCGCCGACTGAAGCAGTTGCTGCGGAGCAGGCTGCGCCGGCTGAAGCATCTGCTCAGGAAGCTGCGGCATCCGCATCCGAAGTTGTTTCAGGCGATTATGTCTATACGAAGGAAGCGGATCAGGCATACACAGACGGCTCTTATACGGGAGAGACCGGAGATTATGTCGAGCTCCTTGGAGACGGCGAGCCGCCGGCGGAGTCCTATATGGTTGAGTCCGCAGATGGAGCGGAATATTATACGGAAGATGCTCCGGCTTACCAGGAGACGGTTTCTGAGGATTCATACGTTCAGGAAACTGTTCCGGAAGAGAGCTATTCAGACGGAAGCTACACAGAAGAGATTTATCTGGACGATTATACAGAGGAAGGATATTCAGACAGCAGTTATACGGAGGAGAGCTATTCGGACGGAAGCTACACAGAGGAAAGCTATTCGGACGGAAGCTATACAGCAGAGACAGAAGCCCAGAGCAGTGCTCCGGCAGCGAGTTCCACCGGTGCGGAGATTGCCAGCTATGCGCAGCAGTTTGTGGGCAATCCTTATGTCTGGGGCGGAACAAGCCTGACACAGGGCGCGGACTGCTCAGGATTTACCATGGCAGTCTTTGCACAGTTCGGAGTGACCCTTCCTCATTTCGCAGCGGACCAGTACTACTGCGGTACAGCTGTGAGCCTTGACAGCCTGGCTCCCGGCGACCTGATCTTCTTCAGCAGTTCGGGTTCCATCGACCATGTCGCGATTTATATCGGCGGAGGTTCCATGGTCCATGCGGCGAACAGCAAGTCCGGCATTATTATCTCCAGCATCGACTGGATGACGCCGGTGGCAGCCTGCAGAGTCGTGTAAGCTGCAGTGTGCTTCAGCGGGCCGGAAAGACACGCTTTCCTGCCTGATCAGACAGATTATCAGAGACAAGAGGCATCGCGGGATTATCCTGCGGTGCCTTTTTTGAAATCAGAACCTGTTTCTCCTGCAGG
>DGHP01000013.1:0-3578 GCA_002392705.1 Lachnospiraceae bacterium UBA3845
TTCTTCCGCTGCATCTGCCGCCGCCTCGGCTGCTTCTGCCGCCGCCTCAGCTGCTTCTTCCACAGCATCCTCTGCCGCCTCTTCCGTGTCTTCCGCACAGGCGCAGGCCTCTTCCGCAGCTTCCTCTGCCGCATCTGTCACCGCCTCTGCCGTGTCTTCCGCACAGGCGCAGACCTCTTCCGCTGTATCTGCCGCATCTTCCGCAGGATCCAGAGCGGCCAGCTCATCACATGAGTCGGAATCATCCTCATCCAGGAATTCATCCACCGCCTCTTCCAGCTCATCAGCAGCTTCTTCCTGCACTTCACTGAAAGCATCCGCAGCTTCTTCCACCGCTTCCGCAGCTTCTTCCTGCACTTCACTGAAAGCATCCGCGGCTTCTTCCACCGCTTCCGCAGCTTCTTCCTGCACTTCGCTGAAAGCATCCGCGGCTTCTTCAGCAGCGTCCGCGGCCTCTTCCTTCACTTCGGTAAAGTCTTCTGCGGCTGCTTCTTCCTGAGCCTTTTCAGCCTGTTTTGCCGCCTGGGCCTGCTGATAGGCGCCTGCAGCCATCTCTCCTTCCTTCTGCCTGCGGGCCTCTTCCGCCTCAGCCGCCTGTCTGGCTGCCTCCTCGGCCATCTGGGCTTCCGCCTCTTCCATCAGCTTGCGGGAATCTTCGATCCCCTTCTCCAGTTCCGCAATCTTCTCCTGTGCCCCTTTGATCATGCCGAGCACTTCCTGCAGTTCTTCATCCGCCGACTCCGGATACAGTTCGAAGAACTTTCTGCCAAGCGCCTCAAAAGCCTTTGCTTCTTCCTTATGCGCGCCTGCGATCTGCATCTTCAGATTCCCCGTCTCTGCTGCATTCTTCGCACGGCCGAAAGCAGTCTTCCCGGCTCTGCCGATCTTATCTCCAAGGTTATCGAAAAAAGCCATATTCTGTACCTCCTTGCAAAAAAGCAATCATCCCCCAGCTTCTCCAGCCTTCCGGAAAACGGACTCTCCGGCCTGACAAAGGCCTTCCGCCGCCGGAGCAGCCGGAAAAAGCATTCATGAACCCATTATAGCTTCTCAACTGAGGAAATGCTATCAAAAATCATCAGTCGGAAAAAACTTTAAGATTTTATATTGCTTTTCTCCTCTTTTTCTTCATGTTTGGAGGGTTCATGCTCAAAATCTTCCAGATTAACAGTATCCCTTACCACAAAGAGAGGCGTATTATTCGCGGTCATGATCAGTTTCCCCACATAGCTTCCTATGATCCCCAGCATGAGGAAGGTGATTCCCGCCACAATCAGGATGATGCACATCAGGGAGGACCAGCCGATTGTGATCCCGGGCTCCACCAGCTTGCGGATCAGGATGACGATCGCGGCCACAAAGCCTGCCCCGGAAAAAAGAATTCCGAAAATCGTCGCGATCTGAAGGGGAATGACAGAGAAATTCATAAAGGAAAGGAACAGCTTCAGGCCTTTTCTGAAGGTGTAATTGGAGCTTCCGATCTCCCTGGCGTAGTGCTCCACTTCCACATCCGCCATCCTGTGGGTTGTACGGGCAAAAAGGAGCTGTACAAAGACATCGCTCCCCCGGTAATGACGGATTTCATCGATCACATATCTGCGGGCGACCCAGAAAGAACTCATCTCCACATTCTTCGGACGGTCAATCAGATGAAAGAGGAGAAACTGGCTGACGGCTCCCGCAAGATTTTTGAAAAAGCCGAAATTCCGCTTCCTGTACCTGCCGAACACTACGTCATATCCTTCTTCAAGCTTCCTGATCAGTTCCCGGATCTGTGAAGGATGATTCTGCAGATCGTCATCGATCCCTGCCACGATATCTCCCGTGACATACTGGAAGGCACACATCAGCGCGCCGTGCTGTCCGAAATTCTTGGCAAGATTCACGCCCCGCACAAAAGGATATTTCTCTGCCGCCCTGCAGATCGCCTCAAAGGTATGATCCCTGGAAAAATCGTTGACCAGGACCATCTCCAGTTCATACCCGTCTTTATTGTCAAATTCTTTCCTGCATTCTTCGACCAGCTTTTCAATCGTGCCTTCGGAGTTGTAGCAGGGAACTACTATGGAAATACGCATTTCCCGCCTCTTTTCATCCTTCTCTTTGTCTTCCCGGCTGTTCAGCCTGCCCGGATATCACAATCCGTCGCTGTCTTCTGTCTCGATCCGGATTCCGGAAAGGACCCTGTCCATGACTTCCCCGCAGCGGGCCAGGGAGTCTGAGCATACAATCAGCTGTCCCGCCCGGTCCGCGCCATTTGCCATAGGTCTTACCTGATCCCCCGGCTTTACATTGAAAGAGAGATCATACACCTCCTCAGGGAGAGAATCCGGTATATGGATTCCGGTCACGATCCCTTCCCGCTCCGCCGACAGAAGGCGCGTGATGCTTGCTCTGCGCGGAAGCATTGCAGAGGAAATCCCGACAGGCAGTTCTGTCTCAGATGATTCGGCTGTCTTCCGGAACATGGCGCAGGTATCCTCGCCGACCGCGGCTCTTATCAGAGCTTCATAATAATCGATCCCGTAGCGGATACTGACCGTGTCCGTTATGCAGGTCGCGCCCGCCCGCGCGGTGGCTTCGATCACATAGATCTTTCCGTCCAGATACATACAGTCAAGATCCATTCCGCAATTGTCAAATCCCAGCGCCTTCGCAACGCCCATCACCTGTTCTTCGACCGCATCCGACAGTTCATCCGCCCTCTCCCAGGGCACATAGTGGCCGATGGGGAAGGTCGGATTGCCCTTCCGCATCACATTGCCGAGGGGCAGGCAGAAGGCCGGTTTTCCCCGGCTGATCATCGCCTCCACTCCGAACATCTGTCCTTCCAGGAACTCCTCCACGATGCAGAAGGTTTTTCTGCTGGCGTCCAGGGATCTGCGGAGGCAGATACAGGCCTCCTCTTCACTGTCCGCCCGGAAGATTCCCCTGCTGCCCATCAGATCAACCGCTTTGAGGATTACCGGAAAATGAAGACGCTTCAGGGCCTCTTTCAGTTCATTCTCATCGGAAACCAGGGCATAGGCTGCCGTATTGACTCCGCACCGGACGTAGGCAGCCTTCTCCACGGATTTGTCGCAGGAGGCTTCCGTCCCGAAGATTCCCGGCCCCGGAAGGCCGAGTTTCTCACAGACATATCCCTGGGCCCGGATCCCCACATCCATACAGCAGGTCGTAATGCCGTCGATCCTCTCCTCCTCAGCCGCCCTGAGGACAGCCTCAGGATCCGAGATATCCGCATATATGATCCGGTCCGCTTCGGCAAACCCCGCGTAATTACCTGGTATGCTGACGGCAAGCGCTTCATATCCCAGCCGCTTTGCCGCGCGGATCAGAGGGATCTGCGAGTAACTGGCCCCCAGTATCATAATTTTTCCGACAAACTCACCCATAACTTCTTCTGCCCTGAAAACTTCTTCCAAAACGAAGGATTGTTCCGGATTCATCCGGAAACTCTTCCCGCCTCCTGCAAAATAAGATCGCTGTCATCCCGTTTCGCCTACGCTGCCCGTGCGCAGGAGACAGGCTGAGAGCAATCCTGCTTACCCGCAGCCCCGTCAGCCCGCGTTCGGGCG
>DGHP01000013.1:3636-15876 GCA_002392705.1 Lachnospiraceae bacterium UBA3845
CCCGTCAGCCCGCGTTCGGGCGGCGCAGCTGAAGCCGAACAAGTTGCTGCCCCGCAGCCGTGCCCGGGCGCGGTGCTTCTTTAATCTGCGGACAGAACCGTATTCGTGACGGTCCCGACGGAGATATAGCCGTCCAGAACGGCGCGGACATCGGTTCCCTCCTCCGCCCTGCTGATATAGTCAGAGTCGATGCCGATCTCCCAGCTTCCGGCCCCAAGCTCTTTCCGGACGTAACGGTCGTCAAAAAAAGCGGTCTGACAGGGTCTGCGGTCATACAGAATCCCCCTGCAGTCTGAAAGCGGACAGCGGGGGAAATTCACATTCCAGATCTGGTTGCGCGGCAGTCTTCTGCCCGCCAGTTCCTCGGAGATCCGGAAAAGATATGCTCTGCATACCTCGCCGACCGGCCCCCTTTCCTGGGAGAAACACAGGGCCGGAACATCATACAGCAGGGCTTCCATGGCAGCGCCGACGGTAGCCGAGTACTGGATGTCAAAGCCGCAGTTCGCCCCTTCATTGATCCCGGAAAAAACCATATCGGGCTTTTCGTCAAATGCTCCGAGAAAGGCGGCGCGCACGCAGTCCGCGGGGGTGCCGTCAAGACTGTAGGCTTCCACCCCCTCCGCGGGGAAATCGGGACAGTGCTCCATCTTCATGCTCCTGTCAAGCGTTATTCTGTGCGACATCGCGCTCTGCTGCTCTTTCGGGGCGATCACCAGGACGGAGCCAAGTCTCCTGGCCGCCTCCGCCAGAAAGGCGATTCCGGGCGCATATATGCCGTCGTCATTCGTAACCAGGATCTTCATCCTCTCTCCTCTCCAAAACAGGCTGCAGTTCGGGAAAGCAGCCTGTATTCTTTCCGGGGATACTGTTTTACGGCAGACAGGCTTTTCCTGCCCGATCAGCTGTAAAAAACGTCACAGGATCTGTTCCATGCAGATATACTGCGTCTTCAGGCCCATTTTCTCATAGAAGGCCTGCGCTCCGTCATTTCCGCCCCATACATGCAGGGTAACATTATAGAAGCCCAGCTTTTTCGCATAGTCCAGCACATATCGGTACAGACTTTCCCCGACATGCTGTCCCCGTGCCGTCTCATCCACGCAGAGATCATCTATGTACAATGTCCGGATTCCGGTGCGCAGAGGACTCTCTTTACATATTTCCGTCTGGCAGAAGATGTAGCCGAGGAACTGATCTCCTTCCGTATATACAAATACCGGATTATCATCATCCCTGAGGATCTCCCTGAGCTCCGCCGCTGAATACTTTGTCGCCGGTCCCTTGAAGAGGTCCGGGCGTGCATTATGATGAACCATATTAACCTGCACAAGAAGACGGAGTATATCCGGGATGTCCTGTGCCTGTGCTCTTCTGATACTCATAGCATTCTGAATCTTTCTTTAAATCTGTAAAACAATGCCGCACAGAGACGGTACCGCCTCCGTTCCTGAGCAGACGGTACCGTCTCTGTAAACTGTCTATTCTGCCGAAGACTGTTCCGCCTTCTTCACCAGCGTGAAATGCCAGCGGTAGGACTTGTACTCGCCCATCTCCACCGGCACCGGCAGGCCGATCTGCATCAGCGCGTTCGCCGGATACATTTTTCCCGTGGCCTCATCTCTGTAGAAGCAGTCCTTGCGCAGGCCGCGCAGACGTACATAGTTGACCGTCATATTGCCGTGGACTTCCAGGCAGACAACAGAGATAAGCGCTTCGGACTGATCTTCCGCGAACATCTCCCAGGCAGCGATCCCGTCGCTGAAGGGATTGCTCAGCCTGTAATAGAGTCCGTGGGTAATCAGATGCGCATACTTTTTGAAATCCAGTATCTGCTGCCGGATCTGATCCTTCTCGGAATCGCTCAGCTTTGCAGGATCCAGTTCATATCCGAAGGTCCCGCCCATGGCCACGAGGCCTCTGGTAGACAGTGCTACCGATCTGCCGGTCTGTTCATTGGGTACGGCCGAGACATGCGCCCCTACAGAGGAAACCGGATAGACAAATGAAGTTCCGTACTGGATCCTCAGGCGGTCGATCGCGTCGGTATTGTCCGAACACCAGATCTGGGGCGTGTAATAGAGCATGCCCATATCAAAGCGTCCGCCGCCGCCCGAGCAGCCTTCAACCAGCAGGTCCGGGAAATCCCGGTTCAGCCGTTCCAGAAAGTCATACAGGCCCAGGACATAATCATAAAGAACCTGCCCCTGTGTGAGCCCCGCATGGGAATAGACATTGAAGATACTGCGGTTGAAATCCCATTTCAGGTATTCGATATTGGCAGAGCGCAGAATCTGACTGACCTGGTCGTAGATCGCGTCCACCACCTCTTTCCTGGAGAAATCCAGGATCAGCTGGTTGCGTCCCAGCACCGGATGCCTGCCGGGGATCGTCATGGCCCAGTCCGGATGCTCCCGGTACAGATCGCTGTCCTCATTGACCATTTCCGGCTCCATCCAGATCCCGAACCTGAGGCCGGTTTCATTGATCCTTGAAACCAGTTCTCCCAGGCTGCAGCCCATCTTTTCTTCATTGACCTTCCAGTCGCCCAGGCTGCTGTAGTCGTCATTTCTTCTGCCGAACCAGCCGTCGTCCATGACCAGCATCTCCACGCCCAGTTCCTTCGCCCCGCGGGCGAGCTCCACCAGCTTGTCCCCGGTGAAATTGAAATAGCAGGCCTCCCAGCTGTTGATGAGGACAGGTCTTATGGCATCCCTGTATTTCCCTCTGCAGATGTGCCTGCGGGTACAGCGGTGAAAATTCTGGGACAGTCTTGCCATGCCCTTCGAGCTGTAGCTCATGACGACCTCGGGCGCCCAGAACACCTGTCCGGGATTAAGGGGATAGGCCAGAAGCTCGTCGTGCAGGCCAAGCTGCATGCGGATCTGGTTATACTGGTCTTTCTCGATCTCCCCCTTGAAGCCGCCGGAATAGACAAAGCTCATGCCGTAGCAGTGGCCGTAGTCCTCCGTCGCCATGTGGTCGACCAGAAGCAGGACCGGATTGTACTGATGGCTGGAGGTTCCCCTGGTGGAACCGACCGTCAGCGTTCCGTGGCCGACATGGCTGCGCTGCATATTGCGCTCCATGGCATGTCTGCCATAAAAGGTAATGGCATCATAGTCGCCGGTCACAAAATCAAGGCAGGCGCTCTGGGCTTTCTCCAGAGTAAACGGAACGTCCCCATAGTTCTCGATCCGCACCGCCCTTGTAATGATGTCGAGCCTGGGGAGCACGCCGTAATAAAGCTCCACCTTCAGTTTCAGGAGCTCATCCACAAGCGTGATGATCAGGGTCTGGGCATCCCTGCCGGTGTCCCGGTTCGTATCGTCCGTGTAGACGCTGGGAAGTCCGGGAATCGTGTATTTCCCGTCCATGAGCAGGTAGCCGGCATAGCGCAGGTCGCAGTCGACCGTACCGTTTCCGTCTGCCACCTTGAACAGAACTCTCCTGTAGTCGCCGTTGCCGAGATAGGGGAACTCCTGGGGAAGAAAGTCCATGGAATAGGTTCTGTCTCCTTCCGCTTCATAGGGATTCCCCGAGAAGCCCCGGTCCTGGAAGGTCAGCAGGAAATCCATGTCTCCTTCCGTCTTCCTCCCGTAATAGAGATGCAGCAGATATCCGTAGCGGTCCACATGCATCTGATAGGTCGTGCGCTTCGTATTCAGGGTAAATAACTTCTTCTCACTGTTAATCACAATGGCCATGATTCAGGCTCCTTCCGGTCACTCCTTCACGCCTGCAAGGGAGCAGATTTCCGCCCAGATCTCTTCATTGACCTGAACGCCGTTTTCCATATTGTCTTTGCGGCGGCGGATCGTGCCTTCGCCCGGGCAGGATACCGGATGGGACTCATTCAGCGGATGCGCTTCATCCGCGCGTTTTACCCGCGCGTCCCATTTGCCCTGGACCTCCTCCATCGTCCCTGCCAGATAAGGGTCGATGGCGATGAAGATCTGGCAGCAGTTTGTGCAGCTGCCCCTGTTCTGATCATCCATGTCTGCGCCGGTAAGACCGCCCGCAAGGCCTGAAGCGATCAGATCCAGCACGATCGCCATGCTGCTGCCCTTCCAGTATCCGGTGGGCAGAATCCGGCCGCTTTCTTCTATGCTTCCCGGATCACTGGTGAGATTGCCTTCCTTATCGAATCCGCCCGGATAGGGAAGCTGTTTGCCCGCAAGCCTGTATACGCCGAGTTTTCCGTATGCGTACTGACTCATGGCCATATCCAGGACGATCTCGCCGTTCTTTCTGGGGACCGCCATGCAGAAGGGATTATTGCCTACACTCTGCTCATCGCTTCCCCACAGGGGCATGCAGCTCTCCGTATTGATCCAGCTGATTCCCACATAGCCTTTTTCAGCCATCTTCCAGGCATATGTCCCGCCGCGCATCCAGTGAGTCGTGTTGCGGAGAGTGACCAGACCGATTCCGTGCTCCTTCGCAAGCTCCACTGCGCGGTCCGCACAGAACAGGGCGTTTGTGATGCCCGGGCCCGTATGGCCGTCATAATTCTCGACAGCGCCCTTTGATCCGACTTTTTCAGGTTCCGCGTTCACGTCCACCCAACCTTTTCCGATATAATCCACAAATCTGGGGACCCGGTTGGCGCCGTGGCTCTCAACGCCGTCCGCGCTGGAACTTGCATGAATATGCGCACAGGTTCTGGCTTTGTCTTCCGGCATGCCGGCTTTTATAAAAGCCATATAAATTGTGTCTTCAAGCTTCTCAAATGGAACTCTGATACTCATATTTCACTCCTTTATAAACTCTGTGCCCTTGACCCGCTGCGCCGGAGCGCAGTCCTGCAGGTGCAGAACTGATGAAACCTTTCTCTCTGTTTCTGCCGGAAGACAATTCCGGCCGGACATTTCATCATGTATTGTAAAATAAAACAGGTCAGATTGCCATAAAAAGATTGGGGATTAAAAAAAGGAAAGGCACCGGATGGCGGAATGATCTGTCCGTGTCTGTCTGACAGAGGATCAGTCAAAGTCATCCGGTACCTCTTTCTGCAGCGATATGCCGGTTCAGCAGTCCGTATACCGGCAGTTTCCGCAGCAGCCCGGCTCAGTCATCCGCAGCCGGAACTTTCATCGTCAGCCTTTCTGTTCCCTCTGCTCCATGGCGTGAATCATATTCACGATGAATTCATGGCTGGGTACCGGAACGCCGGCCTTTGCCGCCGCGCGCACAACCGATCCGCTGATGGTATCCACCTCGGTTCTTCTCCCGTGGGAGAGATCCGCGCAGATGGATGTCACGCCCTCCGGCGACATCTCGCTGACATGACGGACTTCCGCAAGGAGTTCCTCCTCATCTGCCTCAAGTCCGAGTGCGTGCGCTACCTCGACTGCCTCGTGCAGCAGGGCGGCCGTCATCTTCCAGGCATAGGGATTAGCCGCGATATAGCCCATCTTTACCTGGAGAACCGCCGTCACCGCGCTCAGGGAGACATTGGTAAAGAGTTTGTTCCAGATCAGCTGCTGGATATTCTCATGAATCCGGACATGAAATCCGCAGCTGTCAAATGCTTCCTTCACCTTCGGAAGGAATCCTTCCGTATCCTCCGTGAGCATGCCGATATTGGTATTGCCCACGCCGCCGTGACGGATCTTTCCCATGCCCAGCACCGCTCCGTTGTCCTCGGTTGTCCCGATGATAATGTGATCCTTCGGGACAAATTCACCCAGGATATCCTCATGCCCGGAGCCGTTCTGCAGGGTCAGCACATAAGTATTCTCCCCGATCATGCCGCGGTTTGACTCAAGGGCCGCCTTTGAGAACAGGGCTTTCACAAAAAGAATCACCAGATCCATGGTTCCCAGGCCTTCCGACGATACGGCGGCTCCCGGCCTGTAGAGATTTTCCTTTCCCTGTTCCTCCAGGACCAGGCCTTCCTTCTGCAGATACTCAATGACAGAAGGGTTTGTATCGATCAGCCAGACATCATTGTGCAGGGACAGGTGTCCCCCGTAGATGGACCCCATCGCTCCGGCACCGATCACTGCTATCCGCATATTTCTCCTCCTCCCAGTACGAAATTTCGTACTTAGACTCACTGCCCACGGATGATTATTCCGCATCCACACCTGCATGAACACAGCCGTGGGCATAATATGTCTTCTTCCGCAACAAGACAGGATGCTTTATGAGAATTCGCTCAGCCCCTCGATCGCATAGCAGCGGACCGGGCTGGAATCCAGGCCTTTGATCGGAAGCGGTGAATAGGACATGAAGAAGATCTGCTTCTCAAGATATTCCAGATTCTTGACAACTTCCAGGAATACGATATTCTCGGCGAGCAGGATGTCGTGGAAGGGCTTTACATCCTCGTTGCAGTTCTCGATGGAGACACCGTCGCCGAAGGCCACGCAGCGCACCTTGTGGTCACGGAACCACTCCGCGCTCTCCGCCCCGACAAAGAGTCTCTTGTCGATCTCTGTATTGGTATCCTTCGTAAAGGGGGGCAGCTTATAGGAAGAATCGATGATGACGATATCCCCTTCTTTTACCATGGAGGCTTCCCTGTCCAGATCCGCGGCTGTAATATGCCCGTTCGGCTTTACGGTCTCCTTGAAATCTACATAGACGCCTCTTCCCATGAATGTGGTCAGCGGAAGGGATGCCACATCCGGCCAGTTGTCATCATGATGATAAGGGCACTCGCAGTGTGTTCCCAGATGGCTCATGATATCAAAATTGGTGTGGAAATCCGGAATCGGTCCGCCTGTATTGAAACGGTCGAGTTTGCATCTTCTCGTCTCCGTTGCCGGATCGATCATCTTGGAAAGGTCAATCAGTCTTAATCCGTTCCCTAAATCATAAACTGGTCCCATAGTGTGTCTCCTCTCTTCTGGTGCGGAGCGGCAGTCCGTTTCTCCCCGGCGGCCGTCTCCATGTTGAATATGATTCCTGCGGACGCGCGGTCCGCTTTCTCACGATATTGTCCGGTATAAGCTGCCCTGTGAAAGCAGAGCCATTTCTCTTATACTCTTACCTTCAGGACAACCTTCCTGATCCTGCAGGGACTGTCTCCGGCCATGCACTGCGGACAGTGGGCATCCTCCGGGGCGACAACCGCAAGATCACCCGGGCTTAAGATCAGCCAGCCGGCCGTTTCCGGTTTTTCATAGAAGATCACATCGTTCTCAGGGATCCGTTCCTGGACGGTGAGGCCTTCCACAGGGCGGACACCGAATTTTTCAATTCCCTCCGCCACATACTGAATGTCAAAATACTTCTCATGCGTCTCGAAACGCCTGTTCTCCTGCGGCTGCGTATCATAGGACTGGACCATGGCATACACATCGTCCCCCTCTATCTGGTATCTGCCGCATTCCATCTTTGTCGGATCGTTCTCCCGCAGCCACTGGTAGGCCTTGCGGAAGCGGTCATTCAGATAATCATATTTCTCAGCAATCTTTAAGTTCGAGGCAAACATAGATCTCCCTCCTCCCAAAACACAGGGTCATGGTTTATCCTGCTTTTTCCCTGTCAGCGCATCGACCGGCACTTTAATGACGATCTTGCGGATCGGCCGCGCGGTGCCGTCCTGAGCAACTGCGGGAATATGCACATCCCACGGGAAATACATCACATAGCTGCCGGCTTCCATATAAAGGCGCCCTTCCGTCTGATCCCCCTGATCCTCATAAAAAAGAATGTCCCTGGGCGTATCCAGAAGATTCTCGCTCACAGCGCGTTCTCTGCGGCCGAGAGCGTCAAAGCCTGCCCACTCCGGGCCTCCGGCAGCCAGAAACTGGACGTCCACGTTCCTGACATGAATCTCGGGGCGGAGAGCCTCTCTGGGGGATGTTTTCAGATCAAGCACCTGCAGAATCAGCTTCTCGCCAAGAAGCTCAAGATCAAATACGCCCGCTTCATGGGCAGCCAGATCTGTTTCCTTCAGAAAACGCAGAACCTCCCTGAGCAAGGGGGGCAGAATTGCCTCCTGGGCCTCATACATGGGGCTGTTGATATTTCCGTATATCATCCGGACCGTCCCTCCTTCTGCGGCATCATGGCCTTCAGTTTCTTTCCTGTCTCCTTTGGCCTGACAGGACCGTCTCCCGAGTATTCTTCCTGCATCAGCAATGCTTTCAGGCTCTCGGATTTGTAGCAGCGGCCTTTCATGGAGCCTGTCAGGACGACTGTCTTGCTGGTAAAGACCGGCAGCACCCGGACCGGAATATCCGGAAAACCGGCGGATGCGAGCACTTCTTCCAGCTGTTTCTGCTGCCCGGCACTGCGCTCCAGCGGATTCGGAATCTGCTTTGTCACACCGTTCATGGTCTGGGTCCAGGGTCCGGTCTCCCGGTCCGCCTTTACTTTTCCGCCAAAACCGAAAACATTGAGACCAACTGCCATCTTTTTTGTAATCATGACACCGATCAGGGAAGTTGTATGCGTTCCGTCTGTCAGGACGCCGGGGTATACCAGCGTTCCCCCGATCTGTCTGGCAGTCGAGACCAGCATGGAAACCAGGTCCAGCACGTCATTGCGGCTGCTGTTCTTCTCCTCGGGCGGCGCCTTCTTCTCCTTCTGCTCCTCAGCCGCTCTTTTCTCGCGTCTGGCGTCGCCGGGAAGCCTGCCTACGATTTTTCTCAGAACAGTCCCGCCTTTTCCCCTGCCGGACAGGGCTCTGGAAATAAAAAAACCTGCCAGTACCGCCAGCACAATAATCAGGGCTTTCTCCAGTTCTTCCATTCGTCTCAGCCTCCCTGCCGATGATTAAGGAAAACACCGCAGAAGACATTCCTTTATGTCACCCGCGGTGTTGTCCCTTGTACTAACGCGCCGTGCCCCGGTATATGCCGGAGCCGCTTCCGGCCTCTGTCTTTTTGTTGTTTATCAGATTGTCTGCTGCTCTGCCTTAAACAATCTGGCCAAGCATCGTCGGCAGCCACAGGCTGATCTGCGGGATAAATGTAAGCAGAAGCAGCGAGATGATCATGCAAAGATAGAAGGGAAGGGTTGCTTTGACAACCTTTTCCATAGGCAGGTGGGCAACCGCGGAACCGATAAACAGAACTGCACCGACGGGCGGTGTCAGAAGTCCGATACCGCAGTTGAGGATCATCATGATACCGAACTGAATCGGATTGATGCCGATGGAAACAGCAACCGGAAGAAGAATCGGTGTAGCGATCAGAATGATCGGAGCCATATCCATGATGCAGCCGAGAACCAGAAGAATCACGTTCAGCAGGAGCGCGATCAGGATCCTGTTGGTGGTCAGGTTGGTGATGGCAGTCGCCGCGATTTCCGGTACATGCAGCAGGGTCAGCAGATTGCCGAAAACGCTGGAAGTAGCGATCAGGATCAGGACGATCGAGAGCGTATCCACGCAGTCAGTCAGGCAGTCCCACACGCCCTTCCAGGTGATACCCCTGTAGATGAACACGCTGACGATCAGACTGTAGATAACCGCGATCGCGGCAGATTCCGTAGCGGTAAAGACACCGGCTACAACGCCGACGACAACGATCAGGACAGCTGCCAGCGCCCAGAAGGAAACGCTCAGCTGCTTGAGCAGACGTCCGATGCTGAATTTTTCACCCTTGGGATAATTGCGTTTTACGGAAATAATGTAGGAACCAACCATCAGGGAGATGGCAAGAAGGGCTCCCGGGATATATCCGGCGAGGAACAGAGCTCCGACGGAAACGCCGCCGGCACTCGTTGCATAGATAACCATGTTATGGCTCGGCGGAACAAGAAGACCCTCGCAGGACGAGGTGATCGTAACCGCCGTGGAGAAATCAGCGTCATAACCCTGATCAACCATCATCGGAATCAGGATGGTTCCCAGAGAAGCAGTATCTGCTGCCGCGGAACCGGAGATGCCGCCGAAGAAATAGGACGCCACGATATTCACCATGGCCATGCCGCCGCGCATCCAGCCGACCGCCGAGTCGGCAAGCGCGATCAGTTTTTCCGATATACCGCCTGTTCCCATCAGAACACCCATGGTGATAAAGAAAGGAACAGCCATCAGGCTGAAGGAAAAGATTCCCTTTATCATCTGCATCGGAAGGACGGCAAGGTGGTCTCCTCTGTAAAGCATGCACAGGATAGAGGCGATCGCGACCGCGTAGGCGATCGGGAAACGAAGAACGATCATGACCAGGAAAGCAATCATTAAGATTAAAATAGCAGTAGTATCATTCATGCTTTTGCCTCCTTTCCTGCCAGAAGAAGGATGTCGTCGATAATCTGCTCGAATTCAAAGATCATCATAACAATACCTGCAAGGGGAATCGGGAAGAATTTATAGCGGATGCTCAGGGTCGGAATACTGGGATAGAAACCCTTCACGCTGGAAACATACATCCAGCCGTATATAAGCATGACGACTGCGAGAGCAAATACTGCAAGATCCGCAATCAGATCCAGAACCTGGATCACTTTCTCCGGAAGATACTTATCAAAGCTGGTCATACGGATATGCGCCTTGCGTCTGATCGCAAGAGCTGCAGAAAGCACCGCCATATAGGACATGAGTGTCAGAACCATCTCTTCACTCCAGGAGGGATCCGGGAGGAAGGAGATGTAACGGCCAAGAATGGCTTCGGTCGTAATCAGGATATCGGCGATCAGCAGAAGCTTGCAGATCACCAGAACGATCCTGTAAACAATGTCATAGAATTTTTTCATTGCCTGCATCGCATTTTCTCCTTACGGTCCGAGAGTATACATAATTAAAAAAGACGCTTCCAGAAAAGCCATATGCAGCAAGCCCCCGGAAAGCGCCTCTGTTTTGCAGGCGCCGGCAGACGCTTCATCCGCCTGCCGGCAGCCCGGGCTTCATCTCAGTTCTGTATCTTCAGACCAGAAACGTCCTGATTACTCAGCGCAGTCCTGGATTGCCTGCCACAGCTCAGCGTTGTCAGCAGTCTTCTCTGCGATAAGGTCTGCAACTGCGTCTGTCCACGGAGTCTTGTCTTCCACTTCGGTAATGTGAACGCCGAGTTCTTTCAGCTCTTCAAGAGAAGCAGCCTCGCCCTCTTCTACGATCTGATGGTCATAATCCTGAGCAACCTTGGCTGCTGCGAAGATGCAGGCCTGCTGAGCTTCGGTCAGCTTTTCCCATGCCGGATCAGTGATGATCAGCTCGGAAACGCCCAGCTGATGTCCGGTCATGACCAGCCACGGAGCAACCTGATAGAAGGAGTTGAGCTTGTAGTTGTTCAGCGGGTTCTCAGCACCGTCAACAACGCCGCTGTCCAGAGACTGATACAGCTCGCCGTATGCAACAACGGTAGCGTTCGCGCCGAAAGCGTTGATCATGGCAACCATGGTCGGGTCGGTGGAAACACGGATCTTCAGGCCCTGGAAGCCAGCCAGGTCGGTAACTTCCTTGTTGAAGAACATATGACGGAAACCTTCTTCGCCGTAGCAGATGCCGCGGACGCCGATTCCGAGTTCTTCTGCCTCATCCAGGCATTCCTGCGCCGCTTCGCTGTTCGCGAAGTTCCAGAAATGTGTATGATCCTTGAATGCGAACGGAAGGGCAAGAAGAGCTGCCTTCGGGGTGTTGTAGGTTGTCAGTGTGGAAACAGAGATACGGGCCATATCGATGGATCCGAAGCCGCTGGTCATATCCTCGAGGAAGTCACCCTCAGCACCGAGAACACCTGACGCCTGCATGTCGATCTTGATGGAGCCGCCGGAGAGCTTTTCGACTTCCTCGGCAAACTTGCTGTCAAACTGGCCGATGATGGTGTCAAGCGGGTTAACCTCGGCAAATACCAGGGTAACCTCCGGATCACCGGATGCATCCGGAAGGTCCGATTCTGTCTCAGCAGCGACAGCTGTGAATGCCATTGAGCCGATCATTGCTGCGCTGAGCAGCAGTCCAAGAAGTTTCTTTTTCATAAGGTTCTCCTCCTTTTTTTGCGGGAACAGCACTGACTGTCCCCATGTCTGAGATTATATAACCACCAGTTAAAAGAACCCCGGCCGGACCTGCCCGCCTGCGCGGCATAACCCGGCTCCTGTTCCTGACGGTTCGTAAAATATAGGAAACGGACAAAACGTATGCGTTCTGGGCGTTTACGATAAATCTGACGGCAAGGCGTTCCGGGAACGCCCCGCCCATAGGCGCTGACTTGTTTAAAACACCTGCTCTATTATGCCACAAACGCTTCAAAAAGTATAGAAGGAAATGAATTTCTTAACACGCCGTTACGATTCACGGCCGACTTGAAATCAGCTTCCGGTTCGCCGTGCCTGCAG
>DGHP01000173.1:0-1166 GCA_002392705.1 Lachnospiraceae bacterium UBA3845
GACAGAAGCGGAATGACAGAAGCGGCAGTGTCATAAAGGGTGAAACTGCATAAAAAGTATAGAAAACTGTAATCCGGCCTGCTATAGGTTTTTTCTATAGCAGGCTCTAGTTTTCCTATATTAGCACTTTTCCGGGCAGAGCGTTATAATGCTTTCAGCACATGGGAAACGGAAGCAGAGCAGGAGATATTTCTCAGGCAGGATCCTGAAAACGGAGCCGGAATGGCGTCCGGGCCCTACTTCCAGGCAAGAGAAGAGAGAGAGGGTAGATGTTATGACAAAGAAGATTTTAGCGGCAGTTCTGGCAGGCACGTTGGTTCTGGGGATTATGCCGATGGCCGCTTTTGCAGATGAGGCTGAGACGATTACGGTAGCTGCTTCCTCCACTCCCCACGCGGAGATTCTTGAATTCGCGAAGCCGCTCCTTGCCGAGCAGGGATATGACCTTCAGGTCACCGAGTTCACAGATTATGTACAGCCGAACAATGTCGTCGACAGTGAGGAATTTGACGCGAACTATTTCCAGCATGTGAATTATCTGAACGCTTTCAATTCAGAGCACGGCACGAAGCTGGTTGACGCAGGAGAGATCCACTACGAGCCGTTCGGCATCTATCCCGGCCAGAAGGCAAGCCTCGATGAAGTTGCGGAAGGCGACACCGTCGCGGTCCCGAACGATACCACGAATGAGGCGCGCGCACTTCTTCTGCTTGAGGCGAACGGCCTGATCAAGTTGGCAGACGGCGTCGATATCACCGCTACAGTCAACGATATCGCCGAGAATCCGTATGATCTTGAGATCGTCGAGTTTGACGCGCAGTCTGTCGCCAAGCATATTGATGAAGTATCCTTCGTCGTACTGAACGGCAACTACGCTCTTGAAGCCGGACTGAACGCGGGAACCGATGCCCTTGCAGTGGAGGCAGCCGATTCCGCAGCGATCCAGCAGTATGTCAACGTGATCGCCGTCCATGAAGGACATGAGAATGACGAGAAGATCGTCGCCCTGGTTGAGACTCTGAAGTCCGACGAAGTCGTTGATTATATCAATGAGACCTATAACGGAGCGGTTGTTCCGTTCGTGGAGAGCGCGGAAGAGGCGGAGACCGAAGCCGAATAAGGATCGGGAAAACGAGCAGGGGCTGAGCAAGGATCAGGAAGCTGAG
>DGHP01000173.1:1225-1497 GCA_002392705.1 Lachnospiraceae bacterium UBA3845
TGAGCAAATGCTGAGCAAGGATCAGAAAGCTGAGCAGCGACTGAATAAGAATCAGAAAGCTGAGGGATACGGCCTTCCGGATGGAGAGCCGTGAATAAGAAAGAATACAGGCGGGGCCAGCGTGAATGCGCTGGCCCTGTTCCGTGGGGCTGAAGACAGATTAAGCAAAACAATCTGTTCTCTTTATCGCGGAGCGGCGCGGGCGGAGAGACATTCGGATCGAATAAAAACGATCTGAAAGTTCTTCCAAAAATCACTGCGGTGCGCCGGAA
>DGHP01000173.1:1570-12299 GCA_002392705.1 Lachnospiraceae bacterium UBA3845
TGAAAAGTGCATGCAAAAATCACTGAGGGGTGCAGAAAAGCAGATCGAAAAGCGACGATATAAAAATGATACGTACGATTGAATACAGGATCAGCCGGGCTGATCTGAAGGAACAGGGAGAGGGTCCGACCGTAAATGAATATTTGAGAAAGCGGGCTTTCTCCAGACACCTGATGACTTACCTCAGGCATCATGAGGATACCCTGACCGTAAACGGGAGAAGTGTTTTTACCAATTATCGTCTGGCAGAAGGAGATGTTATCCGGGTCAGCTTTACCGACGAGGTCCGTTCCGTCGGCATCATCCCGGTTCCGCTCCCCCTAGACATCTGCTATGAGGATGAGGACATCCTCGTGATCAACAAGCCGCCTTTTTTGCCGATCCAGCCATCCCTGGGGCATCCGGAGAGGACCCTGGGAAACGCTGTGGCGGCTTATTATGAACAGCAGGGAATCCCCTTTGTCTACCGCTGTGTCAACCGCCTGGACCGCAATACAAGCGGCCTTACGATCATCGCAAAAAATATGGCCAGTTCCGCCATTCTGTATGAGCAGATGAAGAGCCGTGAAATCCACAGGACTTACCTGGCTGTTGTGCATGGAAAGCTTAAAGAAGCCGTATACAGGAAAGATGAGGCAGGGGGCTGTATGCGCGTGGACCCGGCGGAAGAAGAAATGGGGACCATAGATCTTCCGATTGCCCGCAGGCAGGTCTCCATGATTGAGAGATGTGTAGATTTTGGGAAAGGGCAGAGATCCGTCACGCATTTCCGGAGGCTCAGAGGAGATCTTTCCGCTGAAGCCTTTCCGGGCTGTGACCCGGCGGTAAACCGGGACGGATATGATCCGGTGAAGGATCTGACTGCGGCAGCGGTCCGGCTTGAGACCGGAAGGACGCACCAGATCAGGGTGCATATGGCCTATATCGGGCACCCTCTGGTGGGAGATACGCTTTACGGGGAGAGTATGAGGGACTATATGATCCGGCAGGCACTGCATTCCTGGAAGCTTGATTTCATCCACCCGCTCAGCCGCAGGCAGATGCATCTGGAAGCGCCGCTTCCGGAGGATATGAGGCAGCTCTTTGTGCAGACGGCAAAGCGCTGAAAAAACAGGCTGCAGCTTTTTCCGGCTGCAGCCTGTTGTGTTTTATTCTTTTAAAATGCCGGCAGGAGGATATCAGTAGGATTTCAGCTTGTCCCAGTACTCATTGTACAGAGCATCGCCCTCTTCACCGATATAGACAAATACATTGGAATTGGCCAGCATCTCATCTGTCGGGAAGGCGATTGTCGAATTCCGGATCTCCTCATCCTCGATCAGCTCACGGGCTGCCTTGTTGGGCGTAGAGTAGGTGATATAGTCGAAATTGCGCAGGGCAATATCGCCGCGGCAGAGGAAATCAAGGAATTTCTCAGCATTTTCGACATTCTTCGCATTCTTCGGGATGACCCAGCTGTCGATCCAGACGTTGGTTCCTTCCTTCGGAATGACATACTCAAGATTTTCATTTTCACGCTGTGTGTAGATGGCTTCGCCGGAGTAGATTACGCCGATGGCAGCCTCCTCACCGATCATCTTGTCGCGGACCTGGTCGACGACATAAGCCTGGACAAGGGGTTTCTGCTCCATCAGCATCTCGGCTGCTTCGGCGATCTCTTCCTCCTTGACGGTATTGATATCATAGCCAAGGAGTTTTAACGGAATCATGAAAGCATCCCTGACGGAATCCTGCATCAGGATGTCATCCGCATACTTTTCATTCCAGAGGATCTCCCAGGAATCAACCGGATCATCCACCATGGTTGTGTTATAGAGAATACCGACGGTTCCCCAGCAGTAGGGGATGGAATACTGGTTTTCCGGATCGAAGCCCTTTGACTGCTCGATATATTTCTCATCGATATTGGCGTAATTCGGAATATGGTCAAAATTGATCGGCTGAAGCATGTCATTGGCGATCATCTTTGAGATCATATAGTCAGAAGGACAGATCAGATCATACTGCGCAGCGCCGGCAGCAACCTTCGGGTACATGATCTCGTTGGTCTCGAATTCTTCATAGACAACATGGATTCCGGTCTCCTCTTCGAAATCCGTGATCACATCCGGGTCCATATACTCTCCCCAGTTGTAGACGACAACCTGCTCCTTGTCTTTTGCCTGCGCTACGGAAGCGGGAAAACAGGGGAGCACGGCCGCGATCAGCGCAAGTGCAAGCATTTTTTTCATGTGGACATCCTCCTTGAAAAATGAAAAATGATTCGCTGCAGGTCATTCTGCCGCTAAAACAATCTATATCCGGGCGGAACTGCCTGAGCCGGCTTACCGCCTTTCACTACCATTGTAAGAATCTCTCAGGCCTGCTTTCCGCTGTTCGGAGCTAAGGATCTTTCAGGCCTGCTTTCCGCTGTTCAGAACTAAGGATCTCAGGCCTGTTTTCAACTGTTCGGAACTAAGGATCTCAGGTCTGATTTCCGCTGCCCGGAGACAGGAATCTCTCAGGCCTGCTTTCCGTTCTTCGGAAGAAGCTCCGTGACCAGAAGAAGGACCAGGACACTTACGAAGATCAGCGTTGACAGCGCATACATCTCAGGCTTGATGCCCTTGCGGACCTCCGTGTAGATCTTGGTGGAGAGGGTATCGAATCCGGGCCCCTTCACAAAGTGCGTGATCACGAAATCATCCAGTGAGAGCGTGAAGGCCAGAAGGAAGCCTGAGAGGACGCCGGGCATGATGTCCGGCAGAATCACCTTCCGGAAGGCCAGAAAGCGGGTTGCCCCAAGATCGAGTGCCGCCTCATAGGTGCTGATATTGATCTGCCGGAGCTTCGGCAGAATCGACAGGACCGTATAGGGCAGGTTGAAGGTGATATGGCCGATCAGAACAGTCCAGAAACCGAATTCAACCGTGAATCCCACATGGGAGAGCAGCTGCCCGGCCGCTATGAAGAGCAGCATCAGGGAGATGCCGGTTACGATCTCCGCGTTAAGCATGGGAATATTCAGGGCGCTCAGGACAAGTGACCGTCTGCGTTTGTGCATTCCGTTCAGAGAGATGGCAGCCATCAGCCCCAGCAGGGTCGAGATCAGGGCGGAGAGGATCGCTATCGTCAGCGTGTTCCACAGAGCGCTCATGATCGCCTGGTCCCTGAACATCGAAAAGTACCATTTCAAGGTCCAGCCGCCCCATTTGGCCCGGGTTTTGGAATTGTTGAAGCTGAAGATGATAAGCACCGCGATCGGCGCGTACAGCAGGATAAATATGAAAGCCAGATAGAGTCTGGAAAATAGCTTTCTCATCGCCCGTTCCTCAAATCATAAATCAGATCTTATGCGCTGCGGCGCTGTTCTACAGTACAAGCTGCGCTCTTTACAGTACAAGCTGTACCCGCCGCCCTTTACAGTACAACCTGTTCTCCGCCGCTCTTGTCGTAGTGCTGCATAATGGCCATGGAGATCAGGATGAAGACCATGAGCACCAGGCTCATGCCGCTTCCCACGTTCCAGTCTCCGACCTGCGTAAACTGCCGTTCGATGACATTTCCGATCAGCAGGACCTTGGAGCCTCCGAGGAAGTCACTGATGACGAAGGTCGTCAGGGCAGGAACAAAAACCATCGTGATTCCGGAGATCATGCCCGGAATTGTCAGCGGGAAGATCACCTTCCAGAAAGTCTGGAAGCGGTTCGCGCCCAGATCATAGGCGGCATTGATAACGTTCGGGTCGATCTTCTCCAGCGCGTTGTAGATCGGGAGAAGCATGAAGGGCAGAAAGTCATAGATCATGCCAAGTGCGATGGCATAAGGCGTATTGATGATACGCAGCTCAGGCAGATGCAGATAACGCAGGACGACGTTGATCACGCCGTTGCGCTCCAGCAGCGTCTGCCAGGCAAGGATGCGGAGAAGGGAATTCATCCACATCGGGATAATGAAGATCGTGACGATAAATCCGGTCGCGTTGATCTTCGAACCGGTCAGGATCAGCGCCAGGGGATAGGCCATGATCAGGCAGACCGCCGTGGCGAAGAAGGAGAGCAGCAGGGAAAGCCAGAGGGCTTTCAGACGCTCGGGAGTCCCCATCTCGGCGATATTGCTGAGGGTAAAGGCTCCGGACGGATCCGTGAGACCGTAATATACGATCATCAAAAGAGGAATGATGATAAATGCCGCCGTCCAGACCAGATAAGGGCCGGAGAGCAGAACATGCTTCTGTTTTTTCATAATTGAAACCTCTGAATCCCGCCGCGGCATCCGCTTCCGGATCCGCCGCATACATCATTCTCCGGATGAATTACAGCTCTTCCGTGGGAAGCGCCTTTTCGTCTTCGGATTCCGGCTTGTTCATAATCTGTATGTTAAAGGGATCAAAACTCATGAACACGCGCCCGCCGACCGGGAACATACGGGTCGAATGAACCAGCCATTCAAAGCCCGCGGCCTCGACCGTCATCTCATAGTGAACGCCCTTGAAGATCAGGTGCGTCACGACCCCTTCAAAGCGGCCGGGATTGAGCACTGCCGCACGGGCAGCCGCATCCTCGTATTCCGCGTCGCCGGGGGCAGCGCTGTCCGGAACTGAGAAAAGCTTAATATCCTCAGGGCGGATCACGACGTCCACAGGATTATTTACGCCGAAACCGGCATCCACACAGTCAAAACGCGTGCCCAGAATCTCCACCAGCTTATCACGGATCATGAGGCCGCCCAGAATATTCGAATCGCCGATGAAGTCAGCCACAAAAGCGTTCTCCGGCTCGTTGTAGATATCCTCCGGCGTGCCGATCTGCTGGATGTAGCCCTGATTCATGACGACGATCGTATCGGACATGGTAAGGGCTTCTTCCTGGTCATGGGTGACATAGATGAAGGTGATGCCAAGCTCATTCTTCAGACGGATCAGCTCGTACTGCATATCCTGGCGCATTTTGAGATCAAGGGCGCCGAGCGGCTCGTCCAGAAGAAGAACCTTCGGCTCATTGACGATGGCCCTGGCGATCGCGATTCTCTGCTGCTGGCCGCCGGACAGGGAGTCCGGCATACGGTTCTCAAAGCCTTCCAGATTGACCAGCTTCAGGGCATATCGGATCTTGTCTTTGATATAATCAGCGGATTTTTTCCGGATCTTCAGACCGAAGGCGATATTCTCAGCGATGGTCATATGGCTGAAGAGGGCGTATTTCTGGAATACCGTGTTCAGCTGGCGCCTGTTGGCCGCCAGGTCGGTGATATCTTTTCCGTCAAAAATAACCCTTCCCTTATCCGGCGTTTCAAAGCCGCCAAGAATGCGGAGCATCGTCGTCTTGCCGCAGCCGCTGGGACCAAGGAGGGTCAGAAATTCATTCTCTCTGATATAAAGATTGAAATCATCGAGGACCACCTGGCCGTCGAAGCTCTTAGTGATATGCTGCATGTCAATCAGTCTGTAGCTCATGATACAAATCCTCTTGCTGAAGCGGGACAGGAAATCCCGTTTTTGCTGTCAGAAACCCGGAAGAGGTTTCTGTTTTATAAATCCGGTCCGGCGCTTAACAATTCCGCTCCGGGAAACTGCGCCCGCAGTCATGTATTCCGTTCAGAAATTCGGCGGGGAGCAGACCCAGATGAACGAGGCGCCGGCCTTGCCCGAGGCCTCAATATAGTGGCGGACCCCTCCTTTAAAATAGAAGGATTCTCCTTTTCTTGCCCTAAACTGCTGCTGTCCCAGATGGACCGTGACAGAACCCGACAGGACATAGCCGAAAAGCTCGCCCTCGTGGGGACTGTACTGGTCTGTGCAGCCGCCCGGCTTTAATGTGACGCGCACCGGCTCCATCATGTTTTTCTGGGCATTCGGAATAATCCACTCTGTCTTGTTTCCGAGATCATCGATCTTTTCGAAATAATCCGAATCGTTGAAAACAATCTGCGTATCCGTCTCATCGTTAAAGAACTCCCGCAGATCCGTTCCCAGGGCCTGGAGAATATCCACCAGGGTGGCAATGGATGGGGAGGTCAGATCCCGTTCGACCTGGGAAATGAAGCTTTTTGACAATTCTGTCCGGTCTGCAAGTTCCTCCTGGGTCAGCATCTTTTCCTGCCGAAGCCTTTTTATCTTTCTGCCAATCTCCATACGACACACTTTCTGTGTTCCGCGGCGGCAGCGGCATAGTTGTTCCTGTTCACGGCTCTCCGCACAGAGTTTACATATTCTGAACAAAAAATTCAGAAGCTGATGTGCGGTTTAACAAAAATGTACCAAAAGTTCAGTAAAACTGAACTCACCGCCAACAATGATTATACGGAAACCATAGCCGGTGTCAACCTCTTTCTGAGAAGAATGAGAGGGAAATTTACGCACTTCCTGTCAGTGCTCAAGGCCCGTTGGAAAACGGGTTCCGGTTCGTCGTGCCTGCATGTAAGAAACAGCTTCTTTTGCGCTTTTCTTGGTTTACACCTTCCGGGCTTGATGATATTATGAACGGTAGTATTTTACAGGATGGTGCATCTTTCATGACAGAAAGAAAAAACTGCCCGGATATGGGCTTTTACGAACGTTTTTACAGAAAATGGTGGTTTGCCCTGCTTCTGAATCTGGCGCTTCTGGCTTTTCTTCTCCTGGTCTGCAGGCCGAAGTTCGAGACCAACGACGATATGGGGATCGCCTTCTTCATTAACCGGGCAAGACCGATTCAGGATACCTATCTGCTTTTTGAGAACCGGATCCTGGGCATCGTTATGGCGAAACTCTACAGTTTCACAAACATGATTCCCTGGTACGGGCTGCTGCAGATCGCAGGTCTTTTTGCGGGATTTACCGCGATGACCTACGTTTTCCTGAACCATTTCGAGGGCTGGAGCGGGCTGCTTTTATCCGGCAGTCTCCTGAGTCTCTTCGCCTACGAAGGTTATATCCTGATGCAGTTCACCAAGACGGCCGGGCTGGTCACGGCCTGCGGGATTCTCCTTCTCTTTTACGCGATGACGGGGCTGAAGATGCGCTGGCTGTCAGCAGTCTTCGGGACGGCCATCACATCTTACGGTTTTCTGTACAGGGAAGAGGAGCCGCTTCTTGTCACGGCTCTGATGTGCGTGTACGGGCTCTTTCTCCTTATGAGTCTGACCCATGTCAGCGACAGGCGTGAGATCCGCGGACGGATCCTGCGCTATTTCGGCTGCCTCATGGCGGTGGTGCTGGCCGGCGGCGGTGTCTGGTTCTTTCACGATTATACCTTCCATAAGAATCAGGATTCGATGGATTACCGGCTCTACAATAACGCGCATTCCGTACTCTCGGACTATGGCTGGCCTTCCTATGAGAAGCACAAAGAGGAGATCGAAGCGCTGGGACTTGACGAGGCGACGTATAATTATTACAAATCGTGGAATTATTATGATCCGGAACTTGTAAATACCGAGCTCTTTGAAAAACTCGGGGAGATGAAGGCGGAAGAGCGGGGTTCCTTCGGGCCGGCGACGATCCGTCGCTTCCTGGAGCATTATCCTTCGGATTTCTTTGAAAACCGGGCCTTTTATATGTGGCTGGCAGCCCTGGCCGTCCTGCTCCTGTTCGGTTTCCGCAGCTGGCAGACGCCGGCGGCGGCCGGCATACAGATCGTGATCCTGCTGTCCCTTTTCCTTTATTTGTTCTACCAGGGGCGCTACGGATACAACAGGGTGGACTGCCCGATCTGGTTTTCCTGCACGCTGGTGCTTCTTATGATGACAGATCCCGGAAAGCTGAGGCTGCCATGGCGCTTCGCCGTCCTGATGGTGGCGGGATGTCTGATCTTCAACCAGCATTTCTGGTCCGTCAACTGGAGAAGCAGCACGGCGGACAAGGAAGCGAAGCGGAAAGAGACTCTGCAGCTTACCCTGCAGCTCGCAGGGGATCAGGATCATCTCTACCTGCTGAGGATGGGCGGCCTGGAATTTGCCGACGCTTTCGGTCCTCTGGACCTGGTTCCGGTCGGCGTCTACTCCAACACCGCGCCGCTCGGAGGCTGGGGAGCCGGAAGTCCCGCCCACAGAGCGGTCCTGAACCGTTACGGGGTAGTGAATCCCTTCCGGGACGTGATCAACAATCCGGATGTCTACCTGATTGACAAAGAGATCGAAACAACGATGGAATATATCCATACGCACTACGACCCGCACGCGATCGCGACAAGGGCCGGTGAGATCGGTAAATATCCTTATTATACAGTGTCGTCGGAATACTGAGTCATCGGAATACTGAGGAAACACTGATTATATCAGCATTTCCCGGTGCCCCGGCGGATTGCAGTGCCGCGCAGCGGAACAGAAACTGACTCTTACGGCTGTTTGTGCCGCCGGCTATGGGCGGCGGAATGGAGATTTAAGATGGAACAGAAAAAGTATGTAGCCTATATCGGAACCTATACGCACGGAAGCAGCATCGGCATCCACATCTATGACATGGATATGGAGAACAGAACCCTGAAGGAGCGTTCCGTTGTGCCGGTTCACAATTCATCCTACGTCACAAAGTCCCGCAGCGGACAGTATCTCTATTCCATCGCGGACGAAGGAGTGGAGGTTCTGAAGATCGAACCGAACGGGGACCTGACCTCGATCAACAAGGTCGATATCGACGGCATGCGGGGCTGCTATCTGTCCACGGATGTATCCGGCAAATTCCTCTTTGTCGGAGGCTATCATGACGGAAAAGTGACCGTAGTTCACACCCACAGGGACGGACGCCTGGGCTCCGTCATGGACGGGGTCTTCCATCAGGGGATCGGGTCCGTGGCAGAGAGAAATTTCAGACCGCATGTCAGCTGTGTGATTCCGACGCCGGACGACAAATATCTGTGCGCGGTCGACAACGGGGTTGACCAGGTTAAGATCTATAAGGTGACGCCGGGGACCGGGAAGCTGCATCTGTACGATATTCTGCGCTTGCCTCTGGAGGCCGCGCCGAGGCTGATGTGCTTCTCAAAGGACGGGCGTTTTGCCTACATCAACTGTGAGATGAGCAACCAGATCCGGGTCTATTCCTACGACGGGAGCGGGAAGTCCCCGAAGTTCGAGCTGATCCAGGAAGTGCGGAGCATCATGGACATGAAGGATGTCTCCTCCGCCAGCTGCGCGCTGAAGATCTCCCCCAGCGGGAAATATCTCTATACTTCCAGCGCCGGGGAGAATACGGTGGGGATCTTCCGGATCGACCCGGAGACGGGCCTCCTGGGAAAAATCCTGATTCTGCCCATAAGCGGCGGCTATCCAAAGGATATCGACGTATTCCCGGATGAAAAGACCATGGTCGTTCTCTGCCATGAGTCCAACTATATGAGATTCTTTACCATTGATTATGAGAAAAAGACGCTGATCATGAAGGGAAAACAGGTTCCGGTGGAGACGCCGAACTGTATCCTGGTCTCCGAGACAGAGGAGTGAGAGCACTTTCATGACTTCCATACAGCCGCGAGCGGCCTGTCTGTCATGAGATAAAGAGCTGTCAGGACAGGTCTTTATCCATGCGCGATGGGAGTCTGTGAAAATCAGAGGAAAGGAAGGTCGGAGATGGCCGGTTCAACATTCGGAACCCTGTTCCGGGTCACAAGCTGGGGGGAGAGCCACGGAAAAGCGCTTGGCGTGGTCGTGGACGGATGCCCTGCCGGACTGCCGCTTTCGGAGGAGGATATTCAGGTCTACCTGGACAGAAGAAAACCGGGCCGCAGCCGCTATGCCACAGCCAGGTCCGAAGGGGACAGGGCACAGATCCTGTCGGGCGTATTCGAAGGAAAGACCACCGGCACACCGATCTCCATCCTGGTCAGCAATGAGGACCAGCATTCGAAAGATTACAGCAATATCGCGGATATCTACAGACCGGGGCATGCAGATCTGGGCTTTGACAAAAAGTACGGCTTCAGGGACTACCGGGGCGGCGGAAGAAGCTCCGGCCGGGAGACGATCGGCAGAGTCGCGGCAGGAGCCATCGCCTGCAGGATTCTCGCCCTGAAGGGAATCCGGGTGACAGCCTACACGAAAGCGATCGGCCCGGTGAGCTGCGATCCGGCCCGTTTTGACGCGGATTATCTGAAGGAGAGCACTCTCTGCATGCCGGACCGGGAGGCGGAAGAGAGGGCGCAGGCCTACTTAAACCGCTGCATGGAGGAGAAGGACTCTTCAGGCGGTATCGTGGAATGCGTCATCACAGGCATGCCGCAGGGGATCGGCGAACCGGTCTTTGACAAACTTGACGCCCTGCTCGGGCAGGCCATGTTCTCAATCGGCGCTGTCAAGGGCGTGGAGATCGGGGCAGGGTTTGAGGCCGCCGGAATGCGCGGCTCTGAGAACAATGACCAGTACATGTATCCGGACAGTCCGGGAAATGGTCCGTCCACACCTGACAGATATCACCCCGACACCGGTTCGCAGGAAAACAGCGGCAGGAGCGGTTTGGACGTGCAGCACAGCGACAATGAAAACGCGCCCATGAAGATGTCCAACCATGCGGGCGGAATTCTGGGCGGCATGAGCGACGGGACGGAGATTGTTCTGCGGGCCGCATTCAAGCCGACGCCGTCCATCGCCAGACCCCAGAGTGCGCTGGCGTCCGACGGCAGCGTCCGGATGATAGAAATCAGGGGCAGGCATGACCCGGTTATTGTACCCAGAGCGGTCGTTGTGGTGGAGTGTATGGCAGCCATAACCGTCCTGGACCTGCTGATGCGGGACCTTTCGTCAAGACTTGACTGGTAAATGTATAATAAAGGATGCA
>DGHP01000063.1:0-541 GCA_002392705.1 Lachnospiraceae bacterium UBA3845
TCCGTGCCCGGGATCGCTTCGCTCAGAAGCCCGGCGATCCGCTTCTGGACCGGATAGAGCTCCGCGGCGATCTCATGATAGATCCTGTGCCGGGACTGCAGATAAGCGTCTTTTTCCTTCTGCTCGGTCTCCGCGCGGATCAGTTCGTTCTCCTGCTCAATGGTCTCATTGGCGTCCTCAAGTCTGGCCTGCGCGCGGCGGACGGCACTCTCATCTTCCGTCCAGAAGGCGTATCCGCCGCGGATCTCTCTTCCGAAAAGCTTCTGATCTCCCGGCAGCTCGACCGGACTTTCCAGAGCGGCTTTCATCTCGCATTGTCCGGCAGGCAGCGCGGTCTTCGTAAGGTAGACAGGATTCAGCTGCCTGTCCGTAACGAGGGCGGGCATCCCAAGCACATGGAAGAAGTCGGAGTATTTGTCGTTACAGGGGATCAGACGGTACCGGATACAGACTTCAAAGACGCCGAGCAGCCCAAAGGTGTGGGTCTCCGGCATATTGAACGGCCGAAGGCTGTGCGGGCTCCGGTCGATCACAAGAGAAA
>DGHP01000063.1:686-3457 GCA_002392705.1 Lachnospiraceae bacterium UBA3845
AGTCCGAGGCCGACCGCAAAGATCATCCAGACGTACAGAAGAGTAAAGACAGGGGCATGGGAATAGGTCCCGTAATCCACAGCAAAACTCGACAGGCCGATCTTCGGGGCATAGACAAGCGCGTGCAGATCGTTGGTCATAGCCATAAGAGCAAGGAGGCCGGCGGGAATCAGGAGAAGCGATTCAGTCTTGTTTCCCGGTTCGTTGTTGCCGCGCAGGATACGGATACAGGTCATCAGGAACAGCGCCGGGATCAGTAACTGCGGGATATAGTAAGCGTACACGGTATAACGGATCACCACCGGCTCCACAGCAAAACGGTACCTGAAGATCCGCAGCAGCATGTACAGCAGCATCAGAAAGGCCGCGCTGAGTATGTACGTTCTGACGGCGGAGGGAAGCAGCCTTGTCCGGACGGACTGGATCCAGAACAGCAGCAGTCCGGTCAGGATCACATAGTTCAGGGCGGTCATCAAGCTATCCGCTTCGGGACTAAATACCCTGGAAAGGACGTTGGCAGCTCCGGCCAGGAGCAGGAAACCGATGAACAGCCAGGTGTTTCGGGTTTGTTTATGCATGGGCATGGCTGTTCGCCTCCTTTTTCCTGGCTTTATCCCGCCGGGGATCTCCGGGCTTCTCAGCATCCTCCGGGATCGCCCAGGAACGCCCGAACCGCACCACGCTCGGAATGCGCCCCTCAGTGACATACTGATTGACGCGGCGCTCAGATACGCCCCATTTATACGATGTTTCCCGGATGGAAAGATAGCCTTTCATACTTGAACCTCACTGACAGATTTCTATAATAAGACATTATACATTCTATACGAATATCCGTAGTATTTCAAGAGGGCAGGAGCGGAAGCTCACATTTCCATGGCAGATCCTGCCTGTAATTCTCTTCTCCTTTTTTTCAAAAAACAGACAAAAATCCTGTTATTATTGAGGGGGACAGGCTTGTGTGGATCGTGTATAATTAACATTGATATAGTATATTAGGAAGGGAGCGACGCGGTTGTCAAATACAAGCAAGCGAAATATTCTACTGATTGGCGCAGCGTTGCTACTGTGTGGGTTTTTGCATGTTTTTCTCTATGGCGTTGATTTCTTCCTGGAGTTTTCACGACTCTTCTGCGCTGCGGTCACGGCAGCATGGGGTAATTCTGTCCTGAAACGGGTAACCGACAGGCGCCAGCGCAGCATCCTTCTTTCCATTGTTTCTGTTTTCCTGCTGTTTCTGCTCCTGCAAACGATCAACTATAACTATGCTCAAGGCCTGCCGTATCTTCGTCGATATGCCTGGTACGGCTATTACTTCTGCATGATGGCTTTTTCGGTGCTGATGTATGAACTTGCGTTATCCTTCCTAAGCAACCGAAGGAAACCACGAGGATTCATTCGCTGGGTGCTCCCGGTTTCAGGAATTCTTCTCATGATCGGCGTGATGTCCAACGATTTACACCAGTTAGCTTTCCACTTTAAAGGCACGGAGATGCTTCCGGAGAGTCCCAAAAGTTATGGACTGTTGTTTTGGCTCTTCTTCGCCTGCTTTTCAGCGCTGCTGCTGACGGCTTTTATCACAATCATCATAAGACACCGTCAAATCGTCAGGAAAAACACCTTTCTCGCACTTCCTCCGGTTTTGCTCCTCGGCGTTTTTCTCGTCCTGAACATGTTCGATCTGACACCGAGGCTCTGCGGTATCAAACTGTGGCAGCTTGGAGAGATGTTTACCTTTTGCATGCTGGCATTCCTGGAGATCTGCATCGCCATTCGCCTGATTCCGGCCAACGCGGATTACGAAAAGTTGTTTGCCCTGTCAGACCTGCCCGCTGTGATCCTGGACGAGGGCGGAACGGTTCGGTATTCCTCCTCTGAGTGCCGGTATCCTTTCCCGGACAACGAGAATACCCTGGTGATGCGGCACAGGATTTCCGGGGGCAGCATCGTGTGGGCCGTGGATGTTGAACCCTTGAATGTATTAAACAGGGAACTCGCAGAAACCGCGCAGCGGATCGACGCCCGCAACGCTTATCTCTCGGAAGAAGCCAAGATCAAGAAGGAAAAGGCGGAGGCGGAATCCCGCAACCGTATCTACGACGAGATCACCAGGATCGTGAGACCGCAGCTGGCGCAGATCGGCGCCATGCTGGAGGAGTCCGGCAGATCCTTCGACGAAAAGCTGCCTGCCATATCCGTGCTCTGTGCATATATCAAGCGGCGGAGCAACATGGAGCTGCTGGCCTCACAGGGGACGCTGCCTTTCGATGAGCTTTCCCTGGCAATCCGTGAGAGCCTGTCCTATGTCCGCACTCTCGGCGTCAACACGGCTGTCAATGTGTCCGGGGCAGGAATATACCCTGCCAACATGCTGATCGCCGCCTATGAACGGGTGGAGTCGGTGTTGGAAACCAGCCTGGAGGAGATCACCGATCTGATGATTTTCACGAAGGCAGAGCCCGGTGAGATATTGATCCGGATGATGCTCAGGGCAGGGGCGCTGACACTTCCCCCTATGGATAACAAAAGGGGCGATTCGTACTCCGAGAGCATTTCCGTCACGAAGGATGATCAGGACATGATTCTTTCCTTTGTTTTTCGGGAAGGAGGCGGAGAGAAATGACCACCTTCTCTGTCTTCTGGTTTGTCACTGGCATAGCCGCAAATGTTCTGTTTTGGGCTGCTATTGTGCTGGTCATTCTTTGTGTCCGGCAGAAGCGATACCTGTATTTGCTGTATGACCTGCTTGCGCTGCTGCTGTGCTATTTTCT
>DGHP01000002.1 GCA_002392705.1 Lachnospiraceae bacterium UBA3845
GAACCAGAGACAGGAGCTGGACCGGGCCAAAAAAGAATTGTGCGGCTGCAACAATGTACGGCTGATTGAATGGCCCTACAGTATGGAACCGACAGATAAGAATATACGGATCCTTCTGTCATGAAATGAGCTGCAGTGCCGGTTAAACGCCGTCCGACAGTCAGCCGATGGCTTTTGTACGAAAACGCTGACGCTGCAGGCAGTACTCTGAAGGCAGCGCTGCAGAGAATTATATATATGGAGCAGCAGATCCGGCTGATCTGCCTGCTGCCGGAAAGGACGAAATTATGCCGAAAATCAAATTACCTGCCATCTACGCATCCCATATGACCCTTCAGCGCGATAAAATCCTGCGAATAGAAGGAACCGCGGAGGGCTGCGCCTCCGTCCGGATCCTGCTCGACGGAGTCTCCTCCGGGGCTGCAGTTGTGGATGGTCATTTCTCCTGTGCCGCAGGACCGTTTCCTGCCGGAACGGGCAGAACCCTGCAGATTTTCGCGGATGATCAGACGCAGCCGCTCCTGACCTTCGAGGATATCCAGATCGGCGATATCTGGCTTGCCTGCCTCTGCCCGCCGGGCGGAAAGCTGCGGCCGCTTTATCCGATTCCCTCCGCCTCCAACTCCGCGAGGATGGCGTCTTCAGTCTCTGCCATGGCCTGCAGTGTCATGGAAAGGAGCCTGTCCAGCTCCCATCCGAGCTGCTCCGCCCCGCGCTGGATGACTTCTCTGGAACAGCCCGCTGCGAAGCTTCTGGTCTTATATTTTTTCTTCAGGGATTTCAGTTCCATATCCTTTGTGCTCTTCGACGGCCTCATAAGAGCGGCAGCCCACACCAGGCCGGTCAGTTCATCGGCGGCAAACAGGACTTTTTCCATCTCCCTCTCCGGTTTAACGTCTATCGTCGTTCCGTCACCCACCGTGATACCGTATCCGTGGGAACAGACTGCGTGAATCACGTCTTCGCTTACGCCTCCGTCTCTGAGCATCTGCGGTGCCTTCAGGCAGTGCTCTTCCGGATACAGTTCAAAATCGATATCATGGAGCAGGCCCACAATCCCCCAGTATTCCGCTTCATCCGCGTAACCCAGCTCTTTCGCGTACCATTTCATAACAGCTTCCACCGTCAGGGCATGCTGGATATGAAAGGGATCCTTATTGTACTGTTGCAGCAGAGCAAGTGCTTCGTCTCTCGTAATCATTCTATCCAAACCTCCTGTTTTTCAGCAGGTACCTCTCCTGTTTCTCTGCGGTACCTCTCCTGCTGCCTTATGCCTGCCTCAGCTGCCTTTATGCTGCCGCTCTTTCAGCCCGCGCCGGAAAAATATGCGGCAGCAATTCAGTGGATATGAACGCAGCGGGACAAGACTTTTATCAGGAAACAGTATATAATAAAAATGCTCTTGTTGTATGTTTTTTTGAGCAGGGAGGAAATGCCATGGGGATCTGCAGCACTCGGGAAAGAGAACTATGGGCCCAGTTTGACGCTCTGCAGCTTGGCAGCGGCTGGGACGAAGAAGATATCTGCAAACCGCAGATTCTGGTGGAGGATGTATTCGGGGACAGCCACCCCGGCAGCGTCCATCTGAATCAGTTATCTGAACACATATGCAGAGGGGTATACGAAAAAGGCGGCGTACCGGGCAGATTTCATACCACCGACCTCTGTGACGGCTGCGCGCAGGGCCATGACGGGATGAATCTGATCCTCGCCAGCCGGGAAGCCATATGCGATATGGTGGAGCTGCACGCCGGATTTGTACCCTGGGACGGGCTGGTGCTCTGCTCCTCCTGTGATAAATCGATCCCTGCACATCTGAAGGCGATTGCGCGGATCAATGTCCCCTCCATCTTTGTGCCGGGAGGAAGCATGCGTCCGGGGCCGAATCAGACCACTTCCCTGCTGGCAGGGTCGATCTCCCTGAGACAGAAACAGAAGGACGGGATCAGTCCGGACGAGATCCGGGATTATAAGCTGACGGGATGTCCGTCCGCCGGAGCCTGCACCTTCCTCGGAACCGCCTCCACCATGCAGTGTATGGCGGAAGCACTGGGCCTGGCCCTTCCGGGCAGCGCTCTGGTTCCCGCAACCATGAGGGATATCCTCTCCTATGCAAGAAAAGCAGGCAGGGTAATCATGCAGCTGGCAGAAAAGAAGATTCTGCCCTCTGATATCCTTACGGAATCAGCCTTCCGGAACGCCATCATCGTGCACAGTGCCATCGGCGGCTCCACAAACGCGACGATCCATCTTCCCTCCATCGCAAGGGAACTTGGCATCACCCTGGATCCGGAACTGTTCGATGAAATCAATCATATCATTCCGCATATCGGGAATATTAATCCCAGCGGAGAACATCTGACGGAAGCCTTCTGGTTTGCCGGAGGCGTGCCTGCGGTACAGAGCGAACTCAGAGCGTATCTGGACCTGGACGTCATGACCGTTACAGGCCATACCCTGGGAGAGAATCTTGAAGAAATCGAAAAAAGCGGCTTTTACAGGCGCAATGAAGGCTATCTGCATAATTACTGCCTGCAGAAAGAACAGGTGATTCTCCCCGCGGACGAAGCGGCAGAAACCGGTTCCATCGCGATCCTCAAAGGAAATCTGGCGCCCGAAGGCGCGGTAGTGAAATATTCGGCCTGTGAAAAGGATATGCGCAGTCTCTGCGGAACCGCGCGCGTCTACGACAGTGAAGAGGACGCCCACTCAGCTGTAGTAAAAGGCGATGTCAATCCGGGCGAAATCCTGGTCATCCGCTATGAAGGTCCCCGCGGAAGCGGAATGCCTGAGATGCTGATGACCACCGAAGCAATCGTCTGTGACCACAGGCTGAACGGAAAAGTTTCCCTTGTCACGGACGGACGCTTCTCCGGAGCGACCCGCGGGGCGGCCATCGGCCATGTAAGCCCCGAGGCGGCAGCCGGCGGTCCCCTGGCTTATATTCATACCGGCGACATTATCTCCTATGACATAGAATCCAGATCCCTAAACGTTGTGGGGATCGACGGAAAGCTCATGGACGCGGAAGAAGCAGGCAGAGTTCTTGAGGAACGGAAAAAGAGCTGGAAACTGAAAGAGCCGCCGAAGCGGAAAGGAATCCTTAAGCGGTATACGGAACAGGCACTCTCTGCGATGCAGGGAGCCGGATATTAATAAAAGAAAGAGAGGCAACCTGTATGGCAAAGTATATTACGCCGGCTGTCACGCCATTTCTGGAAGACGGAAAGATCGATGAAAAGGGTGCGGCTGCTCTATACGAATTTCTGGTAAAAGGCGGCGTTGACGGTATTCTGGTTTTCGGAAGCATCGGTGAATTCTTCGCGGTCTCAACGGAAGAAAAAAAGAAACTGATCTCCCTGGCAATCCGGCAGATCAACGGCCGCATACCGGTTATTATCGGGACGGCGGATATGATCCTCGAAAATGTTATCTCCCTCTCCAACTGGTCCCTGAAAGAGGGAGCCGACGCAGTCATCGTGGTATCCCCCTATTACTTTAAGCTGACGCCGGATCAGATTGAAGAATATTATGACAGGCTCGCCCGTGAAATCCACGGTCCCCTGTACATCTATAATTTCCCCGACCGGACCGGATATACCATTCCTGCCGATGTCGTTAAAACTCTTGCCCTGAAGCACAAAAACATCGTCGGCATCAAGGATACAATTCCCGGAATGGATCATACGAGAGAACTGATTCAGGCTGTCAAGCCTGTCCGGCCTGACTTTGAGATTTATTCGGGCTTTGATGAAAACTTCGCCCACAATGTGCTTGCCGGCGGGGACGGCTGCATCGCCGGATTATCAAACTTTGCGCCTTCCCTCTGCCATCAGCTGGCAAAAGCCGCCAATGAAGAGAACTGGGAAGAAGCAGCCCGCTGCTCTCAGACCCTGAACAGCCTGATGGATGTATACGCAGTAGGAAATCCCTTTATCCCATTTATAAAAAAGGCGGTGGAACTGGCAGGCGTACCGATTGCGGATATCCCGTCCTTCCCCTTCCCGCGTCCGACGCAGGAACAGACTGAAAAACTGCTGCAGATCCTGAAGCGGAATTCCATTCTGTAACTGCCGATCTGAGAGATCCTGACGTTTCCGAAATCTCCGAAGCACAGAACTGCCGGCTCCCGGGAGCCGGCAGTCCTTCATTTTATTCCCGTCATACTTCCAGGATCGTCGTATTCATGCCCCAGATCCGGTAATAGTGGATATCCTTTGCATTTCTGCAGATCAGCTTGATTCCTATGTTCAAATACAGGTCCCTGTCATCAGTCAGGATCTTTGCCAGACTGCTGAGATCAAATTCTCTCCCGTTGTCCCGTACCCTGAGAATCAGGGTTCCGCCGGAAATCGTCACCCTGATTTCGGCATGATTATCCTTAGCCTTCTTAAAGAATCCGTGCTCTATGACATTCGTCATGAATCGCCCTGGGACCGCTCAGAATCAGAATCCTTCCGATATTCGTCAGGTTTATGGGGACAGGCTTCAGATGAAGGATCCTGTTCTTTCTCAGAAAATGGGACAGCAATACCAGAAGGGAAAGGATTACGGAAAGGGACGTCGCCATTCCCATTCCCCAGATTCCGAAGTCGAGCCGGACGAACAGAATATCCAGAAAAATATTTGATACAGCCCCGGTCACGGAAGATATCATCACAATTCTGTTTCCATTGTCCAGGAGTACCAGCGGCGTAATCACGGAGAGCAGAACATAAGGAACAACCTCTCCCACAAGACCGTGCAGATACTCAATGGTCTCATCCAGGAGAAGGATGGCTCTTCCCCTGGCTCCGAACATTGCAGCCATAGGAGGTGCTTCCAGATATACAAGAAAAGAGAATGCAAGGGCGACCGCCAGGGCTGCTTCCAGCGTTTCATTGAAAATATAGTTCATTCTGCCGGTATTGCCTGCTCCCATTTCTTTGGTACACACGGTCTGAAGCCCTACCGCAATACTCGTTCCGATGATTCCCACGAGAAAGAAAAAAGGCGCGGCAATTCCCACTGCCGCCATTTTTTCTGCTCCCAGATATCTGCTGGTAATCAATCCGTCAATCAGCAGCGCTCCGATCTGAGTAAACTCAGTGAGAGCTGAAGTACAGAATGCCGCCATAAATGCCCGAGTCAGAATTGCGATCATATCTTCCCTTTCGTATGATTCAAGTGAAATGCCGCTCCGCTGAAACCATCCAGATTCGCAGCAAATATAGAACGGATCTCTCTCAGTCTTCTTCCAGATATTCTGCCGCGTAGGCCCAGAACGCGTCCAGATTCTCCAGACGGTAAGTATGGGGATTGGAGTGAACATAATACTCGAGACTGTACAGATTCAGGCTGATGAAAGAAGAAGAACCATCCTCCCAGGTCAGCATGATCCAGTTGTAGTTGTCTGTAACCCACTCCCAGGCTTCTTCCGCAATCCGGATATCACAGAGCAGTTTCACTGCCTGATCAAGCCCGTTTCCCTCTTTAAATACTGCAGTCCTTCCGTACCCACCCTGATCAATGTGAAAACTGAGTTCAACCGGGGGTTCTTCCTTAATCTTCGCAAGCTTCTCGTCATCAAGCGTCTGATAGAGGTAATCACCCGGCATCGGAATATGTGCCGGGGGAAGTTCCGTTTCTGTCTGTACCGAAGAAATGCCGATTGCCACAGACGCGGGAACGGACTGCGGTCCCCAGCGGACGTCGTCATGGGAGAATTCAATCCTGCTGTGCGGGGGAATCGCCGTGACCTCTCCGTCATAAACCTCCCCGAATGACCGGTACTCTTCTCCGCTCTGATCTCTGAGCGAGAAAGTATAGACAACCTTCATGATGCCTTCGTCGGAAGTATTCTCAATGGTCCCCTGGAGCAGATATACAAATCCGCCGTTTTCGCTTCTCTTCGCTTCCGCCTTTTCCAGCGTGACCGTCACCCCGTCCAGAGAGACGGGACTGTCCAGGATCTCTAGAGCCCTTGCCCTGTCAGGCTGCAGATGATCGGCAAGCCATGCCAATATTGAATCAGCTTTTCCCGGCATCGGGACTGCTGCCGCTTCTGTTAAGGAAGCCGGAACGGCCGTGAGCAGCATTGTAACGGTTAACAGAACAGATATGAAATTCCTCTTCACGATAATCCCCCCTATTGCTGTTGCTGATCCTCCCCTTCTATCCTCTTAAAGACAATTTTAAGTCAAAGACAGGGATTTATCAATAAAGATCGCAGCCTGCACCTGCGCCCGGGTTCCCGCACACAAAAGGGACCGGCTTCAGGCCCATCCCCAAAATATCATATATTTCGCTTTTCCGCAGCCAGGCTGTTTGTCAGTTATCCTGATTTACCGTCACATCGCCCTTTTGGGGGATAATGACTGCCGCAATCATCTTATCAGTTTCGCTTCTGTACAGTTTCTTCATTTCCCTTTCCTCCATCCGCTAAGTTCTCTGTAACTACTGCTCATGTCCTTTTGTTTATGGCAGCAGTATATACTTGGAAGATTAAAGGAAAAGGGGAGGCAGATTAAAGAAGGATTAAAAAATATGAACTAAAGATGAGAAGATCCCTGTTCCCAAAAAGCTCCCGGAGGATCTCCTGTGAAATCCTCCGGGAGCTTTTTACCCGCTGTTCTTTTGTCATTCATACTGTATCTCGGCTTCCCCCGGGATTCTGAACTGGATAAATCTTCTCACAAACTGAAAATCCTCAGCCGGAATATATGCCCGGAACGCCCCGATCCTTGCCCTCAGTTCAATATAGTTTTTCCCTATGATCATTGTTTTCGTTTTCTTAAACTCAAACAATGAAGTCCTTTTTCCAAAACCGGTACTGATCTGCGTATCCATCAGCCGATAGGTTCTCCTGCGCTCCCCCGGCCAGTTCTCAAGACCGTGGACAACGCCTGCCGTGATCAGAAGAATAACGATCACAAAAGCCGTGACATACAGGAAAGGCTTCCAGCTGCCATAGCGGACAGAGAAGAAGATCCCGCCCAGGAAAATCAGAAAGGCGATAACCTGCCATATCCGTCCGCCGGTTTTATAACCTTCCCGCTCCTGTTCCATATCAAGGGGTGCGGACCAGATGTAACCGCCATTTGGCTGAAGTGTCACTCTTTCCGGTATCTTGTTCATACTGTATCTCTGCATATTCCTTGAATTTATGTCTGTATATATGCTGTATATCTCTCAGATAAAACTCATCAAACTCATGGTGACCCCAGTCAGAGAAGCAGGTACCCGGGATTACGGAAGCTACTTCCTGACAGATGTTTTTTATCAGTGTATCACAACTGTTCTCTTACCTCTTCATTATAGCAGACTTCAAAGAGGAGCCGCAGAAACATCTCCTCATTCATGGTAAGCGGCATCACCGTCCGCTCCGCGCTCCAGTCATCATCCTCAAACAGAGGCTCTCCCTCCTTTTTCCCCAGAAACTCCATCGCGATAAAGGCGTTGTCTGCGGCAAACAGCTTCTCTATGCGCATTCTGAAATCCGATGAAAAATACAGGTCCTTTTCAGGAAGTGTTTTTTTATATTCTGAACTAAGCCTTGCGAAAATCCGGTTATATCTTTCGATATGATTCGGTATCTGGTCAAGAATATCTTCTTTGCCTTCGACCCTGTGTTGCATATACTCATTAAAAATTCTTTTCATATTGACAACGGGACCGCTTATTCTCTCATTTACCTTCATTTTGGGTTCAAGCCACTCATATTTCTCAGGCTCTATACCAATCGTCCGTAAAAAATCGTAACTGATTCTGCTTTTTCCTCCGATCACAGATCCTTCAAACAGTCTGACATGAATATGTTCCTTCCCGATAATCCTGGCTATCCTTTTCAGTCTTGTCCTGTAACGAAGCCCATGATTATCATTTTCCTCGGAGAGCATGAAGAAAAAATAATCCTCAAGAATATCGGAGACCACACCGATCTTTACAACTTCGTTCCACATAGATTCAACATAACTGTCCTGTCTTCTTAAATAGACGATCGCTTCCACACGATCTGCAAACTCATTTTTCAGGCGCTCAAGAAAGGAATAGCTGAATGTCCAGAGATTTTCTGAGGAAATAATAATATTGTTTTTCTCCAGCTTTGCTTTGATGTAGGCAATAACTGCGTCAAAATCCGTCCTGTTGCCGCTGATGACAGCCCTGTAATATTCCGCCATATCAGGAAATACAAATCCAAGAATGTCCTCAAAGGCGTCCTCTCCCTGCCTGTAGGCTGACAAAACCTGGGCATCCAGAATGACATTTCCGTTCGCATAAGCGGATTCGTCATTTTTTACCCAGGCAAACCCTCTGTTCCCCGGGAAATCCGACTGCATATCCGGATATTCATATCCTATATCCCGCAGCCTGTCATTGTTATCATGCAGGAAATACTGAATTGCGGTTGTCGCTGTTTTCGGCGTACCCAGATGTAAATATAACTTGTTCATAGCCGCTCCTTTTGCTCAAAGCTTCTGCCCGCTTTCATGGGCATATATCCCTGTTCCAGCCTGCAGGCATGGAAGCATTTTCTTCTGCCGAATGGATATCGTTATAAATTTATCCGGATGTTATATCGATCCGGCTGACTCCCTGATCATCCTCATAAATATTGATATTGTACCGATACTCATCGTCACCGTCTTTTATGGCTCCGCAGCATTCGGAACTGCAATATGCAGAATCCTTCCTGCCATTTCATGATCTGTCCGGAGCAGGTTCTGACCGTGAAAGCAGACCTCATTCTCCTGATTAAAGCACAGGAATGTCATCACGACTGCCGCAAAGCACCAGGATATGGTAGTCGGCCAGGCGACGCCTGCCGCTCCTGCCCGCAGTACAAATACGCCGATTGCATTGCCGAACACATTGATCAGATTCATGGCCATTGAGACAATCATCGTTGTCCTGGTTTTGCCCATGCTGCGATAGAGAGCCGCTCCTGCATTGTAGATCGCATTCGCAGGGAAAGACAGGGTCACAATGCGCAGATAGATCCGGCACGCACGCATTACCTCCGGGTCGACCCTTGGATAAAGGAGTTTCAGAACAGTATCCCCCAGCGCAAGCATCAGTGCCATGCAGATCAGGGAAAGGACTGCAGCGATCCGGAAGGTCGAAGCAGCGGCCTTGTCGGCACCGCGTTTATTCCTGCTGCCGATGTATTGCGCGACAATGACTCCTCCTCCGGTTGCGGCTGCATGACAATCAGAAGCAGCAGGTCTCCCAGTTCTTCCTTCAGATTTTCCGGGTTACCGGTCTCATCATAGATATTGATGCCGGAGATCACTTCCGCTGCTTCTTCGATCACAGGAGCTTTCAGTGAGCCGTGTGTCTGTTCCCTGTCCCAGGGGCAGCCATCCTCCGCGCGCAGGCACTTTATTATTCTTCTGAAGTTGTCAAATGAATCCATGAACGGTCACTCCTTCCCGGGAAAACTCCTGATCTGCGGTTCACAGTATCATCGGAGATCCTCTTACAGTTCATTCCGCTTCTGTCAGAACCTCTGTCTCCGTTTCGGCATCTTCGAAAATGCTGTCCGGAAGAGCTGTCTCTATGATCCCGTCCGGAATAATCTGCGCGGAATCCAGATCCACCCGGATTGCGGGGACGATACTGGCATCTCTGCAGGTTACCGGAATCCCACGATTATAAATATACCCCAGTTCACCGGCGTATACAACATTGGAAGCGGTATATCCATTGGAACGGAAAAACCAGAATCCGTTTCCTTCGCTCTCTTCCAGAGAGGATCTCCATGCGCCGCGGCATTGTGCATAGGCCGTGGGCACAATTCTCTTTGCCAGATCTCCGACAGCGTCCGAAGGCTGGAAGCCATAAGAAAGCGCGTCAGGAGAACTGAATACCTCCTCTTCCGAAAGAAGGAAAACAGCGTCCTCCGTATCTTCTCCGCAGTCGGTACCGAAATAATAGTTGCCGCTGTTTCTCACAGCACTCCTTCGTACCGCTTCCCGCTCCTTTTCCGTAAAGGCAGCCGTAAAGAAACCAGCCCCCTCGGCAGAATAATCCATCCCGGCCGCATTCTCTTCCACACCATACCCGTTCAGCCAGCTGCGGATCGTCGACCTTTCCCAGGTAACCCCTCTTCCTCTTCATGAAAAGGTCTGCAGTCCAGAAGCCGGTCCGCCAGAAGCAGAACCTGGTCGTCCTCGGCCGAAAGAACCCTCCAGCGTACAGGCTCTTTCAGAAAATAATGCCACTCGCCCAGGTCTCCCCAACGGTAGTGCTGTTCCCTGTTTTCAGAAGCAGTCACCGCATCTTCCGCGTTTATGCGGATATAGTCCCGTCCTTCAACAGAAACCCGGTCACCCTGCCAGTCAGCTGTCTCCAGCGATCTGTACAGATCATCATCCCGGATCACATCTCCGTCCAGAACCGCATAGGAGTCCACCGCGTCCCAGTCTGTTCTTACCACCTCCGCTGAAGGATAAGATCCGAAATAAACACAGTCCCAGAACGTTTCCTGTCCGGTGGACAGATCCCTGTTTTCCAGAACAACGGGAGCTTCCGGAAGAGGTTCCTCCGGAAGAAGCAGCGCTTCTGCATGCGCCTGTATTGCCAGAAGCTGCGCACTCACCATCAAAGCAAGAAAAACCCGGCCAATATGTCGTTCTGTTCGCATTTCTGTATTCATCTTTTCCACCACATTTCTTAATAATATTCGACTTTGACCTGTTTTACTTCATCGTGTAAACTCAATAATCAGATGACGGTCATCCGGGGCAGCTTTCTTAAGAACCGGACCGTGCCCTTACGGCTGCCGCCGTCACATTGCTGATAGATAATGCAGGCCTGATACAGGCTCGTATATTTATAATAATCATCCCTGAGGAGGCACACTATGAAAAACAAATTCTACTTTTCCCTTATCTGCTCTGTTCTCGCAGCCGGCATGATGGTCATGCCTGTATGTGCGCAGGAGACGGAAGCTGTTACGGAATCAGCCGCGGAGGAACCGGCCCGGGTCTGGGACAGCTCCAGCCGGCTGGAAGATGGCATCTTTACCGTGTATATCCAGAGTTCTGCCGATGATAAAGACGGCTGGTACTGGACCGTCTATACCGGGGATAAAGGAGATGCGTCCTTCTATGATCTTCTGACCCAGAGCACAATGGAAGAAGGTTACGCCTATGTGGGAAGCTTCATGGGACTGGAAGGAGAGACTGCGGATGACTATATCCGCATCGTCCATACAGACGGATTTGTTGTGGACGAATATATGGATTTCGATATCCATGTTGAAGACGGAAAGATCACCGAACACACAGGCGGCAGCCATGCTCTCCCGACCTCGGATAAGGATTTTGAGCCGGTTGTTTCCGGCGACTGGGAAGCAGAAGACGGCAGCCCTGTATTCCTGTCCCTCGCCTTAAATCCCGAAGGCGGATTTGACGGCGTCGTATCTGACGGGGGCGGCAGAGACGGCAGCACCGAACTGTATACCTTTACAGCGGAATATGATGTGATTGCGGAAGCCTTCCTGTATCGGAACGGAAGTTTTAAGGCGGCTCGGATCACTGACGGATCTGAAACAGAAGCAGAAGAACCTGCAGATGAAACAGAAGAGGCAGCAGACGGCGGAAGCGGCCTCATCGCATTCGATCCGGCGTCGGAAACTCCCGAAGACCTGAAGCTCATCTTCCATGATCCCGGTTACACAGACGAAGACATCACATTTGTCAGAGCAGAGTAAACATGTACTGACTGATACGCGGCAGCTGAATTATAAAAAGCTGCGCGTATCAGTCTTTTTTTGTACTGTTTTGTACTATCCCTGGTCCGGATACTCCAGCCGCCTGATTTCTTCTGCTCTTGCCATTATTTTCTCCGCCCATTCGTCATCCTGCGCATCCAGCTGATACGTCCTGTACCCGTATTGCCTCCCCAATAAAATGACGACCGGTTCATCGTCGACATGCAGGGAAATCCGGTACCTGTTTGGGAGTTTCTGCGGAAGGATCGTTGCATTCTGCCGCTGTACCTCTCTCAGATGCCTGAATCCGTTTATAATCCCGTCAAAGGTAATTCCATAGCAGCGGAATAGTCCTTTTATATATCTTTCTGAACGAAAAGAGGACGTATAGACCCATACTTCATAACCGGCTTCCTGAAGAGAATGGATCAGTCCCGGTGTTCCTTCCCTGAGTCTCTCCCGATATATTCTGCACAGCGGGAAGGGAAGCGGCGGTTCCGTTTTATGTGTCAGCGGCGAAACAAACAGGACTTCATCCAGATCAAATGAAATCCGCATCTTTTTCGTATCCATATTATGATTCAACCTGCTCGATCTTTTTTATGACATCTATCACTTCCTGGTACCATGGCAAAGAAGAACCCAGAGAATAATCCTCAAACTTCTCTTTGCTGCTGCTCCGGACAACCGAATGGGCATCGACATGGACCGTAGAGGAATAATGACTGGAGAAAAGTTTTTCCATCTCTTTCTGCCGCTCCAGTGCGCCCAGACGCTTCCGGGGCGTTCCAGCCACAATCCCGTGGACAAGAACATGATACCGCATAAAATATGAACGGATATAATCCTCCGGATAATAATTCCTGGAATAGATCCAGATATCATACCCTTCCTGATTAAGAAAATGAAACAGGGCAGGAATACCGTATCGCAAAGGTTCTTTATAGAAACGGTTAAACGGAAAACGCAGACCCTTCTCTGCTTCTTCTCCCGGGGCGGCAAATACCACCTCATCCAGATCGAATGTAACCCTTTTATCGTTATCTGACTTCCGGATGAAATCCATAATATCCGTCATCTGCGTCAGATTCAGGATCTTTACCGGGAGTTTTGAAATACCAAGCCGTTTTGCTGCAGCCCATCTGTGATGACCATTCAGCAGCATATAACCCTGCGGTCTTATTTTTTCTACCATCAGGGGCTCATCTGAGGAAGATATCAGCCTCCCTCCGCTATGGCTGAATTTCTCAACATAGTTTGAAATAATCTCATAACTCGGACCGATCTTAGGATCACAGAACTCATCTGCCGGATTCGGATGAATCTTCCGGACCGGCAGTTTTGTGACCAGCCAGCGCTCCAGCAGGGAGGCCTTTACAGGAACCGCATTTTCACTGTACCGGCGGATCTCTTCCGCTAGTTCTTTTTCAAATTCCGTATTACTTCCTGGCACCTCTCTCCTCCCTTTTTAATTGTTTAACGTACAATATTTCAATAAAAGCAACTGCTTCTTTGCTGCCACCGCTGTATAAGCCACAGCTGCGTCAACCACAGTCTTATCACTGCCCTTATCCCCAGCCAGCTCTCTAACTACATTCCCGACCTTCTCCGGGATCGCTAAAGTACCGCTTTCGTAGCGGCCATAAATCATGGGCGTAACGCGCAGAAGGGTTGCAAATTCTCCTTTTTTGAGTCACTTGTCTTCACGGATTTTCTTCAGTTCTTCGTTATTCATGATTGTCCTTTCTGTGTGGGGTAGGTTTATTAATATTCAATTATACAGTAGATCACTGCCGTAATCCAACTAAGTCATTCTGTTGCTTTGTAATCTTTCTGCACTTATCCTCAAGAAGCCGAATAAACACATCTTCACCAATACTGGGTACATGGGTCTCCTTTTGCAGCAAAAATACCGGGTTTGTCTCATCCAGCCCCTTTATCCGTAATACATGGAGCCTATTATCAGACCCTTCGTTGATTTTTTCCAGATGTGAAAGATACATTCCAAGACAGAAGCACGCCGCATAATCTCGAACAGCGAGTTCAAGATGCAGATCAAAATGCCCCGAGACATGCACACAATTCAATGAAACCCGCATGCTGTTTAAAACTGTATCCAGGATCTGCATGCAATGAAGATTCGGAAGGCTTCTGCATACAGGCACAAATCTAAAGTCCCGCAGATCTGCGATGTTCTCCGAATTACAAAAATCATGTGAATAGTCTGGCCGGTATCGTTGGAGCATGTTATCACTGATCACAAAGAACAACTGCTCATCAAAGAGAAGCCTGCTCTTTATGTCCGCAGGCATTTGAGGCGTCAGCCCGCTGAATGCCAAATCCAGTTCCCCGGAAGAAATCATCTTTCGCAAACTTACAGCATCAGATATAAATCCCTGAATCTGTTTCTCTTCCCCATCCTTTTTATCATCCATCCCATCAGATGCTTGAAAAGCTGCCATCAGGTCCGGCATGATCATACGGAATCTTCCTTCTGTTGTTCCAACTTTCAGCATTATAGTCTCCTAAAATAATAAGTGAATATGTTTTCGATGAGATGTCATGCAGAGCTCTGATTATGTAAGGCTTTGGTCCAATGCCATCTCCTTAAGCTTTTCCATTGCTTGTGCATATGCAGCTTTGTCAAATCTATAGTTCAGATTATAACTCCAATCCTCGTGCAAATCATCAGGGAATCGTCCAATATTACGCTTAACCTGCTGATTCAATGCTCGAACCTCATATCCGTACAGAGCCGCCAAGTCATGATCCAACATCACTTGCTTATCCCTGATCGTATATATTAGATTTCCGATATCATTTACCTGGATCGTTACCGGAACAATTTCAGCCTTTTCCTTCGTACTTGCCATATAACATCCTTCCTGTGAAGTCGCAATCTGTGACTTCACGATTATCTCCCGGCTCACCGCCTTTTGAAGTTCCAGACTGGAACCTCAAAAGCCCTGCACTCTGAGGTCACAATTTGTGACCTCTATATCCTGCATGATTGAGATGCCAATCTGGCATCTCAATCTTTTTTCGGTGACGTGTGTTTGCCCGCTATAATTAACCACACTGTAAATATAGCTTCCACAATGCGATAGCTTCCATACAGGGTACTGCCAGCTTCCACACGACAATAGCTTCCCATAAAAAAACCAGGTAGCATCTCTGCCGCCTGGGGATGGAAATTATCTGTTTTACGGATTCAATCATAGTACCCAAAAGCCCCCACTCTCATGTTGCCGCATCCACATTTAGGGCACTGATTTTTAGATGATCCTGGATTAAGGATGAATTCTAGCCTGGCGCCGCATTTTTCACATTCGGGCGGATCATCCAGATAATGTACTGAATACTCTCTAATAGATCCATAAGGAGATACGCGGTTTTTTTCAAGCACGTATGGATGGATTATCGTCTTCCATTCTCTACAGGTTTGATATAAATATGTCGCCACACATTCAAGCTCATCCGTATGCTCCGATTATGTTTTTTCGCGCTTCTTCAGTGGCAGCGTTTTTCGCTCAAGGATCCCGTCAGCGTCCGGATATTTTTCTGTTTCTGATATAAGATCTTATGATCGCGACCGCGCTGACAAGAATAAACAACCCT
>DGHP01000079.1:0-2160 GCA_002392705.1 Lachnospiraceae bacterium UBA3845
CTTGGCATGAGCCGTACCGGTACGGCAGGCATTCTTGAAAATGCCAGCTCTTCCGAAACCATTATCGTCGAGATCGCGCACCGCCTGAGCAGCTTCGGCTTCTTCCCGGCTCTGCTTGCCGGCCTGATCCTGTCCGGTATCATGGCTTCCACCATGTCCACCGCGGATTCGCAGCTGCTCGCGGCATCCTCGTCGGTTTCAAAGGACATTATGACCAGCTTCTTCCATGTCGATCTTCCGGAGAAAAAGCTGATGCGTGTCGCCAGGGCATCGCTCTTTGTGATTGCGGTCATCGGTGTGATTCTTGCCTGGAATCCGAACAGCTCCGTATTCCGTATTGTCTCCTTTGCCTGGGCAGGTTTCGGCGGGGCTTTCGGTCCGACCATGCTCTTTGCGCTTTTCTGGAGAAGAACCAACTGGCAGGGTGCTCTGGCCGGTATGATCACCGGCGGAGCGATGGTTTTCATCTGGAAATTCATCGTCCGTCCGATGGGCGGAGTCCTGGATATCTATGAACTGCTTCCGGCCTTCATCCTGGCGAGCGCTGCGATTGTGCTGATCTCCCTGATTACGCCGCCTCCGGCAAAGGCTGTGACCGATGATTTTGACAAAGTTGTTTCCATGAGATAAGGGATCCTTTTTGCCCCGGCGCAGCTGCGCCGGGGCATACTGCATGATCTTGTTTTTTTCTGCAGAAAGCGGACGTTCTGCAGAATCTCTTCCGTTATTCTTAATATTTCTTTGCAGAAAGAGACCGGCCTGTTGTGATAGACTGCCGGTATCTGTTTATAGAAGGAGACATGTTCTGCCCACGGCTGCACTTTTTGCGGACGCGGCTGCAGAACAGTCATCCGGGGCATTGAGCCATGGCAGAAAACTTTGTTTTGGAGGAGGAGAATAACGGATGAAGTTCAGAAATAGAAATCTGTTTCAGGCAGGATTGCCAGCGGCGCTTCTTTCCGCATGCATACTGACGGCGGGAACTGTGTGCGCGGCTTCGCTTCAGGATATAACGGCAGCGTCGGAGAAAGCTCTCTCGGAGCTGGCAGGAGGGAGTTTTCAGCTGAGCGGGGAGCTTTCCGCCGGATTCTCGGCGGGGGAAGAGCAGAGCCCTGACGGAGCAGGCGCGGGCATGGCGATCCGGGCTGCCTGTACACTGGATCCGCTGATGCTTGAGCTTTCCGGTACAGGGAAAGCCGGTATCCCGGGCGCCCGGTTCGATACGGATCTCCATCTTTATCTGTCGGAGAATGAGGATGGAAGCGGAGGCGTCTATCTTTGCTTCGGCCTGACAGATCCTTCGGCGGAAGCTTCCGGGACAGACAGCCCGGAAGCCGGGACTGAGGGCGAAAGCTCTGCGGAAGCGGAAAAGAACTGGACTTATGTACAGATTCCTGCGGAGCAGATGGATGTTCTCCGCGCGGCGGCCGGTCAGATACAGGCCGGAGAGGGAACTCTGCTTTCCGCGCTTTCGAAGCTGCCTGAGGGAGCAGCGACCCTGTCTGAGGAGATGGCAGCGGCAGACGGAAAGTCCTGCTATGAGATTTCAGTCATTCCGGGAGCGGACCAGCTTGAAGAGATCGTGGGCACGGTTCAGGAAAAACTGTTTCCGTACCAGGCGCTGAACAATTTCCAGAAAAAGCTGGTTCAGGACATCTGCAGCGTTCTGAAGCTGTCATGTGTGATTGATATTGACTCCGGCAGCTATCTGCCGGTACGGATGTCTCTGGACACCGCCGGCACGGACTTCGGTATTCTGGCCGGGTATCTGGAAAAGCTTCTGCCCGGCGGACAGCCCGGTCCGGATACCGGGACGGAAGCAGGCTCCGGCAGCGGCCTGATCTCTCTGATTGCGAAGGGGATCCCGGCCCTTAAACTGGAAGTCCTTTTCGACTACGGAAAAGATGTATCGATTGTTGTGCCGGAAGAGGCGCTTGAAGCCAGGGCAGCTTACCTGGCGGATGCTCCGCAGCCCGGGACGCCCCTGATGACAGCCGGATTCGGAACCGGCTGAGATGGTGAAAGAATATGGCAGAACCTGTTCGCGGGTTCTGCTTTTTTTGTTCTATCTATTCACGGCCCTCCACACATCAGGCCACCCGCATATTCTACTTGGCAGCTTTGCTGCCTTAGTAGAATAGCGTACAGAGTAGACCATCC
>DGHP01000079.1:2262-6934 GCA_002392705.1 Lachnospiraceae bacterium UBA3845
TGTGTGTGGAGTTCCTGCTTCGCAGGCATTATTTTGAAATCAGAACCTGGTTCTCCTGCAGGCACGACGAACCAGAACCCGATTTCAAAATGGCCGCGAATAGTAACTTTTTATCACTTTATTACGTTGACTTGTTTATTTGGTAAAGATATAATACCTTTTATGTTGTTCTGCCGGAAATTTTCTGTTCTGACCCAAAAAGGGCATAGTGGCGGATGTTTATAAAGACTGCCTGCAAGAGCAGCTGTTCCCGGAGAAAAAATGAGAAGGAGAAGCACAGAATATGGCGAAGTATGTATTCAAGCGGGTGGTCCTGGCCATTGTCACGATTTTCATCGTATGCGCGATTACCTTTTTTACGATGAACGCGATCCCCGGCGGACCATTCAATGGTGAGAAGGCAACTTCCCCGCAGGTGAGAGAAACGCTGGAGAAGCGCTTTAATCTGGATAAACCGGTCGGGGAGCAGTTCGTGATTTATATGAGGAATCTGCTGCACGGAGATTTCGGCATCTCCGCGAAGACCGGGCGTGATATCGGGGTGACGATCTCATCCAAGTTCGCGGTTTCCGCCAAGCTCGGTATTTTCGCGGTCATAGTCGCCCTGATTCTGGGTGTGTTTTTCGGAAGCATAGCGGCCCTGATGAGGAACAGGTGGCCTGACCGCCTGATTATCTTCATGTCGACTCTCTTTACCTCCCTGCCCAGCTTCGTTCTGGCAACCTTTCTTCTGGTTGTCTTCTCCGTCAGGCTCGGCTGGGTGAAGGCATGGAGCCCGACCCATCAGAGCCTGGTACTGCCGGTTCTGTCCCTTGCGGCTTATCCGGCCGCCTATATTACCCGTCTGACCAAGACCAGCATGCTGGACGTCCTGGGACAGGATTATGTGCGGACAGCCCGGGCGAAGGGCGTCGCGCAGGTCAAGGTGCTTTTTGTCCATACCCTTCGGAATTCCCTGATCCCGGTTGTCACCTATGTGGGTCCGATGATCGCCTCTGTCCTGACAGGATCGCTTGTCGTTGAAAACATTTTCACGATCGGCGGACTCGGGGCGGAATTTGTCACCAGCATTACCAACCGTGATTATCCGATGATTATGGGCGTTACGATCTTCCTGGCAGTGTTTATGGTAACCATGAATCTGATCACGGATATTGTCTATAAACTGATTGATCCCAGGATCAATCTGGACTGAGAAGGAGGAAAAGATGGCAAAGGAAGCATATGATGTGAATAAAATGCCAGAGAAGAACCCGCTTTCTCTCCAGATCGATCTGCAGAAGTTCGAGAAAGCGACGGAGGATGAGAAGAAGCAGGCCGATATCATGAGCGAGTCCACTTCCTTCTTCCGGGACGGGATGAAGCGGCTGCGCAAAAATCCCCTGGCGATGATGAGCATTGTGGTTCTGGTTATCATTATCGCCATGATCATTGTAGTGCCCTCCGTGGTACCTTACAGCTATTCCGACATCATCACCGTCAACGGCAGGCGCGACAAGACCGCGACCAATATGAAGCCGTTTACCTACTCGAAGCTGGAGCAGCAGTACATCGATGAGGGCGGGAAGGTCTTCCCCCATATCATGGGAACGGATGAGCTGGGCAGAGACTACTTTGTCAGAGTCATCTACGGAACCAGGATTTCTCTGGTCGTCGGCGTATTCGCCTCCATGATCGTTCTTGTCATAGGTGTTCTGTACGGCTCGATCGCGGGGTATTTTGGCGGGAGGGTCGACCTGATTATGATGCGGATCGTCGATGTGATTTATTCCCTGCCGGACCTGCTGATGATCATCCTTCTTTCTGTTGTTCTGAACGAGGTCATCAACGTGTCCGGGAACAGCCTGCTGGGCAGGCTTGGGACGAACATGATTTCCCTCTTCCTGGTCTTCGGTCTTCTGTACTGGGTCGGTATGGCGAGGCTTGTCCGCGGCCAGATCCTGACCATCAAGCAGAATGAGTATGTGCTGGCGGCGAGGGTGTCCGGAGCCGGCAGCGGCCGGATCATCCGCAGACATATTCTGCCCAACTGCATCAGCGTCATCATCATCTCGGCGGCTCTGCAGATTCCGTCCGCCATTTTCACGGAATCCTTCCTGAGCTTCATCAGTCTGGGCGTGAAGGCTCCCATGCCTTCCCTTGGCTCCCTTGCCAACGCGGCGCGTTCGGGCGTGACGACTTATACCTATAAACTGATCTTCCCGGCCGTTATGATCGGCCTGATCACACTGGCCTTCAACCTGCTGGGCGACGGCCTTCGCGACGCATTTGACCCGAAACTGAGGAGGTAAGTGATATGGCAGAAAACATTTTATCTGTACAGGACCTCCACACCTCGTTTCATACGGACAACGGGGAAGTTATGGCGGTCAACGGAGTGAATTTTAATCTTGAAGCCGGAAAGATCCTGGGGATTGTCGGCGAATCCGGTTCCGGCAAGTCGGTAACCGCTTATTCAATCATGCAGATCCTGGAGAAAAACGGCTCCATCAAATCCGGAAAGATCCTCTACAAGGGAGAGGATATTACAAAGTGGCCCGAAGCGAAGATGAGAGATTTCCGCGGCAAATGCTGCTCCATCATCTTCCAGGACCCGATGACCAGTCTGAATCCGGTCTTCACGGTCGGTTTCCAGCTGGAGGAGGCGATTAAACTGCATACGGACAGGCGCGGAAGAGAAGCGCGGGCCCGGGCAGTCGAGATGCTTGAGCTGGTCGGGGTAAATGAACCTGAAAAGCGGATTCATCAGTATCCCTATGAGCTGTCGGGAGGCATGCGCCAGCGTGTCATGATCGCCATGGCCCTTGCCTGCGAACCGGATATTCTGATCGCGGATGAGCCGACGACAGCGCTGGACGTGACGATTCAGGCCCAGATTCTCGAACTGATGCAGAGTCTTCAGAAAAAACTCGGGATGGCGATCATCATGGTTACCCATGACCTTGGCGTGATCGCCCAGCTGGCGGATGAGATCATCGTCATGTACGGCGGGCGCGTCTGCGAGAGAGGAACTGCGGAGGATATCTTCTACCATCCCTGTCATGAGTATACGAAGGGCCTGCTCCGGTCGATTCCGAATGTGGACAGGATCGGGCAGAAGCTGGAGCCGATCTCCGGCACCCCCATCAACCTGCTGAATATGCCCAGGGGCTGCGCTTTCTGTCCCAGATGCGACGCGGCCATGAAGATCTGCCTGGAACAGCAGCCGCCTGAGGTCAGAACCATGGATGGACATCTGGTGTCCTGCTGGGCGCATATCAGGGAAGAAATCGATGCCGGCCTGATCAAGGTTCAGGACTGAGACGGGAGGACGCGAAATATGGATAAAAACTATGTGCCGGACAAGGAAAACCTTGTTGAGGTAAATGATCTGAAAATGTACTTCCCGATCAGGACAGGATTGTTTTCCAAAACACCGCTCAAGGCGGTGGACGGGGTATCCTTCGCGATTAAGCCCGGCGAGACCCTGGGGCTGGTCGGAGAGTCAGGCTGCGGGAAGACCACGGTCGGACGCGCCCTCATCCGCCTGTATACGCCGACGGACGGCGATCTGTTTTTTGACGGGAGGAGAATAGACAATCAGACGATCGGCAGCATGCGCAAGGACATGCAGATGGTCTTCCAGGATCCCTATTCTTCCCTGAACCCCCGCATGACCGTCGAGGATATTATCGGGGAACCGCTGGACGTTCACAGGCTCTACGCGAATGCGAAGGAGAGAAGGGAGAAGGTTCTGCATCTGATGGAACTGGTCGGGCTGAATGCCGAACATGCCACCAGGTACGTGCATGAATTCTCCGGCGGTCAGAGGCAGAGAATCGGAATCGCCCGGGCCCTGGCCACACATCCGAAGTTTATCATCTGCGATGAAGCGGTATCCGCCCTGGACGTATCCATCCAGGCACAGGTCATCAATATGTTCGAGGAACTGCAGGAAAAACTGGGCGTGGCCTATCTGTTCATAGCCCATGACCTGCTGGTGGTCCATCATATCTCCGACAGAATCGCCGTCATGTATCTGGGCAGAATGGTGGAGACAGCGGATGCGGATGAACTGAATAATAATCCGATGCATCCCTATACCCAGTCCCTGCTTTCCGCGGTTCCCTATCCGGATCCGCAGATCGCCAAGTCCAGGCAGCGCATCATCCTTGAGGGAGATGTTCCGAGCCCCCTGCATATGCCCAGCGGCTGCGCTTTCCGCACCCGCTGCAAATACGCCACGGAGCAGTGCGCGCAGGAGTGCCCGAAGCTGACCGACCGGGGAAATGGGCATCTGGTTGCCTGCTGGAATAAATAAAACAGAGATATTGCACAAATTCGATGATCTGATTATAATGGATAACAGTGGTTTTTTAGTCACCATTAACTTTTAGGGAGGATTGGATTATGAAGAGGCGCTTAGTGACACTGGTTGCTGTTGTCTCTCTGGCTGCCATGAGCCTTGCGGGCTGCAGCAGCAAGAAGGCAAAAGAAACTGAGCCGGCAACAACTGCCCAGGTTCAGGAAACCAAGGCTGAGGAAAAGGAAACCACAGCTCCTGAAGCTGCAGCTCCCGAGACTGAAGCGGCAGCTGCGGAAGCAGTGGCAGCGGCGGTTCAGACCGAGGCAGAGGCAGCAGCCGAAGCAGTGAAGGCAGCCGAGACTGAGGCAGAAGCGGCAGTCGCGGAAG
>DGHP01000174.1:0-1416 GCA_002392705.1 Lachnospiraceae bacterium UBA3845
TGATGTCCGAATTCTGCGAATCTGACTTCCCCGTTTTTCTGACAAAGGACGGAACAGATTACAGAACATATACGCTGGAAGAACTGCTGCCCTTCCGTTTCGGCCCGGATAATATGCGCTGAGGCGGCCGGCTGTCCGGATGCGTCTGCTGATAGCTGCGGAAACGGCGGCAGCTGAAAGCGGGCCGGGGCGGAGTTACCGGAAATGGCTGCGGCACAGCTGCGGATTTCTGAGATAGGAGTCATGAAAGTTATGGAAAATATAGCAGGAAGGATTGATCATACTCTGCTCAAGGCAGAGGCGAAGGAGAGCGATATCCGCAGGATCTGCGCCGAGGCAAGGCAGTATCATTTCGCGTCCGTCTGTGTAAATTCCTGTTTCACAAAGCTCGTCGCGGATGAACTGAAAGGAACCGGGATCAGGACCTGCGTAGTGGCCGGTTTCCCCCTGGGTGCCATGTCGACGGCCGCGAAAGCTTACGAGGCGGCGTGCGCCGTAAAGGACGGCGCCGGCGAGATCGATATGGTGATCAATGTCGGGGCGCTGAAGGAAGGCCGGGACGATTATGTGGAGGAAGATATCCGTGCCGTCGTAAAAGCAGCCGCACCCGCGATTGTGAAGGTGATCATCGAGACCTGCCTTCTGACCGATGAGGAGAAGGTGAGAGCCTGCGTCCTTGCCGAAAAAGCGGGAGCAGCTTTTGTAAAGACCTCCACAGGATTTTCGAAAGCGGGAGCAACCGTCGGGGATGTCGCCCTGATGAAGAAGACGGTCGGAGACCGGCTTAAGGTAAAGGCGGCCGGCGGGATCCATACTCCGCAGCAGGCGGAAGAACTGCTGAAAGCAGGGGCGGACCGCATCGGAGCAAGCAACGGGATCGCGCTGCTTGGCTGAGAGCCGGCAGGGGCAGCGGCTTCTCCCGGCTGATAAAGAGAAGGAGGCGGCTTCCCGGGTAAGGGCCGGGGAGAGCGCAGGAGCAAGAGGGGAGCAGAAGTAAGGGGAAAGAAACATGTCAGCGAAACGGTTTTTTGTGACCTTTCTGGCGTCTGCCGTGCTGTGCGGGAGCACAGCCGGCGCGGTTACGCTGGACTGGGAAGATCTGACGAACGCCCAGCAGAAAAAGGCTTATCTGGACCTGGAGCAGGAGAACATGGAGCTGAAGGACCGGCTTGCAAAGCTCGAGGAGCAGCTGCGGTCAGCCGGTATAGAGCCGGCCGCCTCTTCCGGGAGCAGCGGCAGTTCTTCGGCTGAGGAGGGAAGCGCGTCATCGGGATCCGGTGATTCATCCGGATCATCCGGAACAGGGACGGTAACTTTCGGTTCTTCCGGCCAGCTGAAAAGCGTGAACGCATTTCTGGAGGATCTCGCGCAGTCCTTCAATGACCGCCAGAATCTTGCCAGAACATACAGCACGGA
>DGHP01000174.1:1538-8433 GCA_002392705.1 Lachnospiraceae bacterium UBA3845
GAGCTTTCTTCGACAGCTATGACGGGGCTCAGTTTGATGATCTGAATATTTTCTATCTCTGCTCCGAATACTGCCTGGGCCTTGGAAAGCAGTTTCAGGCAGAGGAAGTCTGGAACACCAGCAGGGATTCGGAGAAGGCCAACCAGCTCTATACGGCAGGCTACTATAACAGGGCCTACGCGCTGGTGGAACTGTGCGAGTTCTACGGGCTTGATCTGGCCCAGGAATACGCGAATCTGAAAGCGGCAGTGAGGCAGATGGACGCGCTCAGCGGCGAGGAGACGCGAAATGCGTCTGTGGACCCGGCAACCGTTATGCAGGTTCAGCAGCTGCTGAACGAGGTTGGTTTCCGCTGCGGGACACCGGACGGGATCGCGGGACGGCAGACGGCAAGCTCGATTGAGCGCTTCCAGAATATGTACGGCTATGAGCCCGCAGACGGAATCATTGACAGTGAATTGATCAGCCAGCTGCAGGATATGCTGGCCAGACAGCAGGGGTAAGACAGATCCCCGCGCCGCTTACGACCGCGTGGGACGATGCTGGCCAGGCAGCAGCTTAGGGAGGAGTTAGGAAAGTGAACTTGAAGATACTGGCGCTCATTTTGTTTACAGCCATGTATGTTCTTATGACTCTGTTCATGCAGATAAGAGTCTGGATCGTACTCGGCACGGCAATTCTTTTTCTCGTTACGGGGATTCTTCCGATTGCCGCGCTTCCCGGGGCGATCAACTGGAATGTGCTTCTGATGATCTCGGGCACCATGATTCTGGTTGATTTTTTCATAGAATCGAAGATGCCGAACCTGATCGCGGACTATCTGCTGGACAAGGCTAAGAATGTCATGTGGGTCATTATCTACATGTCGCTTTTCGCAGGGGTTATCTCCGCTTTTGTGGACAATGTCGCGACCGTTCTCATGGTGGCACCGGTCGGAATTGCCGTCTGCAGGAAGCTGAAGATTTCTCCGGTACCCATGATTCTGTCGATTGCGGTTTCTTCCAACCTCCAGGGTGCCGCGACCCTGGTCGGCGATACGACGTCGATCATGCTCGGCGCGTACGCGAAGATGGACTTCATGCAGTTCTTCTGGATGAAAGGCCGTCCCGGAATCTTTTTCGCCGTGGAACTCGGCGCGCTCGCTACGGTTCCGGTCATGATGATCCTCTTCCATTCTTTCCGGCAGCCGGTCGAGGCAAAGGGCAGGACGAAGGTTACAGACTATAAGCCGAGCTGGCTGCTGATTCTTATGGTCGTTCTGCTGATCTGCGCTTCCTTTATTCCGAACAAGCCGGAGATTACCAACGGCCTGATCTGCTGCGCGCTTGCCCTGGCGGCGGTTGTTCTGGATATTCTGCAGGGACATTCCATGAAAAACACGGGTCATGCCTTCCGAAACCTGGATTTTGAGACTCTGGGCCTTCTATTCTGTCTCTTTCTTGTGATTCAGGGCGTCACGGAGGTGGGACTCGTGGAAGACGCGGCGCAGCTGATCGCAAAGGCGGGCGGAAAGAATATGTTTCTGCTTTATACGATCATCGTCTGGGGATCGGTACTGCTTTCCGCATTTATCGACAATATTCCCTATGTAGCGACGATGCTGCCGGTGATTACGGGGATTACCAGGGCGCTGGGCGTGGAGCCCTACCTTCTGTATTTCGGCCTTCTGACCGGAGCCACCCTGGGCGGCAATCTGACTCCGATCGGAGCTTCCGCCAATATCACCGCGACCGGGCTTCTGAAAAAAGAAGGATACAATGTTTCATTCGGCGATTTCATGAAAATCGGAGTTCCCTTTACGCTCACCGCAGTGTTCGTTGGCTATCTCTTTATCTGGATTGTCTGGGCGTAAATACAGGGACGTGTACATACAGGCAGAGGTACTGTGAAACAGATTCCCGCAGACAGCAGGGAAGTGGCTGTGAAACAGATTCCTTCAGACAGCAGGGAAATGGCTGTAAACAGATTCCTTCAGACAGCAGGGATAATAACTGGGAACAAATACCTGGCAGATTAAAACCGCTTTCTTTTTCCGGAAGATTTACATCTCCGGAAAGAGAAAGCGGTTTTTATTCCCTGAAAAGGGAGTGCCGGCCAGCTGTTGCTGACCGGCGGGGAGTATGAATTACCCTGTCTGTGAAACATATACACAGCAGCATGGAAGAAATAAGGAGGCAATAACAATCGTTTGCTGCTTTTTCGCTTAGCTGGTAAATCACTTACAGTATATTCTGAAAATAGCGGATAGTAAAGAGGAAATTTTGAAATAATTATAAAATTTCCGGATATCTGACGGGAAATAGATGGTATTCACTGTCGAATCACACATCTTATTAATTATATTCAGATTGCGGTCTGTTTCTTATGCTCAAGCGCGACGAATCCGGCACCCAGACCGGCTGTGTTTTGCCGGATCCGCTTTTTACGCGCGGGCGCGACGAATCAGAACCAGACTTCAAGCAGGACTTGAATAGCAATCAGGCATTCACAAATTATTCACAAAATAATTAGCACTCGCCACTTGACGTGGCTAATAACAAGTGATATAACAGAGTCAGCAAGAGGGAAATGAAAGACAAGGACCTCTTGATAAATATAAAAGTTAATTATATATACGCAAATACACAGACAGCATTTCAGATGCTTATCTGTTCAGGATTAAGGAGGTATGGATTATGTTGTTACCGAGACTTTATAACAGAGATTTCTTTGATGACTTTTTCGATTTTGGATGGCCGCAGATGCCGAACGTTGAGAAACAGCTTTACGGCAAGAGAGCCGGTGAGGTTATGAAGACCGACGTGAAGGAGACAGAGGACAGCTACAAGGTAGCGATCGATCTTCCCGGATTCAAGAAAGACGAGATCGAGATCGAACTGAAGGATGGTTACATGACCGTCAGCGCTTCCAAGGGTATCGAGAAAGATGAGAAGAACGAGGAAGGCAAGTATCTCAGAAGAGAACGTTACACAGGGAATGTCTGCAGAAGCTTTTATGTGGGCGAGAACCTGACAGAAGACGATATCAAGGCATCCTTTGAGGATGGTATCCTGAAGCTGGATCTTCCGAAGAAGGAGAATAAGCCGCAGGTTGAGGCCAGACATATCGTTTCGATCGAGTAAAAAGAATTCATAAGCAGAGGACCGCAAGGTCAGAGTACTCAGCCCCGGGCAGCAATGCCCGGGGCTTTTTTGAGTTTCTGCGCTGCAGACATATATCCATTCCGCCCTGACCGGATTATGCCGGCTGCTGCAGCTTCGGCTGCCGGAATGCGGTTTTTTGCCTGCGGGCTGTGCTCCGCTTCGACCGGCGTTATGAACCGGAACCCGCTTTTAAAAAGCCGTGAACAGAGTAAAACAGAGCAGTGATTTTAATTTATTAATCAGCCGGACAGCTATCTTCCGGCGGGCTGTTTATGGTACAATAAGTCTGTCGAAAGGCCAGACATTCACGTAAGGAAAGGACGCTGCCATGAATCCGGTACTCACATTTTTTACAGATCTTCTCCACAATTATGCATTTATGTCCGCGGGAGGGGCATGGCTGGCCGCCCAGGCTTCCAAGGTCATCTACGAGACTATCCGATATGGATTTGATACAAAGAGGCTGGCGGGCAGCGGCGGGATGCCGAGCACCCACTCCGCTACCGTGACAGGCCTGACGGTAGGATGCCTGCTCAAGAACTCCGCAGCAAGCTCGGAATTCGCGATCGCCCTGATTCTTGCCATGGTGGTGATGTATGACGCCATGGGTGTGAGAAAAGAGACCGGGACGGAGGCAAAGATCCTGAACCGTCTGAGAAAGAGGGATATCCGCGATGGAGTCAAGCCTCTTTTCAACAAGCCGCTGGAGGAGAAGATAGGGCATACCCTGCCGGAGGTACTGGTCGGAACAGCGATCGGTATCGTGATGGGAATTGTGATGTGCCGTGTATCTGCTCTGATTCCGTAAAAATGATAAAAAACGGCACGCCGTCTGATGAAGACCATGGCGTGCCGTTTTTATGGCCGGACATTTCCGTTTTCTTTCCCGTAGCCGCAGCCCGAAGCCGCAGCCCGAAGCCGCAGCCCGAAGCCACAGCCCGAAGCCGCAGACCGTAGCCGCAGCCCGTAGCCGCAGTCAGAAGCCGAGCCCGGAGCCGCAGTTCTTCTGCTGCGGTTTCCGGATGATTATTTCACATTCAGGATGCCGCTCTCTTCGACCGCCCTGACCGCCTTTTCCATCTCTTCCGCCGGCAGGACCAGCGCCATGCGCACATGCCCTTCTCCGAGTTTTCCGAAAGCCGAGCCCGGCGTGACGATCATGCCGGATCTTTCCATGAGTTCCATGGTGAACGCGGCCGAATCCGTGTATCCTTCCGGCAGCGGCGCCCACACGAACATCGTACCCTTTGAATCCGGGACATTCCAGCCGATTTTCCGAAGCCCGCCGCAGAGTGTTTTCATGCGCTTTTCATAGTCGGCACACTGCATGCGCACCGATTCCTGGGGCCCCTCCAGGGCCGCTGCGATTCCGTACTGCAGGGGCAGGAACATGCCGTAGTCAAACTGGGAGCGGACATTCCAGAAGGTGCGGATGACATCACGGTTTCCCACAACCAGAGAAGTCCGGGCCCCGGTCATGTTGTAGGACTTGGAAAGAGAGTAAAATTCGATACCGACATCTTTCGCTCCTTCATAGGCAAGGAAGGAGCCGCCGGTGCGCCCGTCATAGATGATATCGGAGTACGCGTTGTCATGGATAACGACGGTATTGTATTTTTTTGCCCATGCGATGAGCTCTCCGTAGAAAGCGTCATCCGCGACCGCGCAGACCGGATTGAGCGGATAGGAGACCAGGATGTATTTTGCGCTCCGCGCCGTTTCCTCCGGAATCTCTGACAGACGGGGAAGATAACCGTTCTCCTCCCGGAGACTGTAGGGAACCGTCTTCGCACCGCACAGTTCGGGGCCGATGGAAAAAATCGGATAGCCGGGATCCGGAACCAGGACAATGTCGCCGGGATTGCACAGAGCCCAGGCGATATGCGCCATGCCTTCCTGTGAACCGGAGATGGTCATGATCTCATCATCCTCAAGGGATACGCCGAAGCGCCTCTGATAAAAGCCGCGGACAGCTTTCTTCAGGAAGGGACGGTCCGTGAGAGAATATTTGAAATTCTCCGGATCCTTTGCCGCTTCCGATACAGCCTCCCGGATATGGGCCGGCGTCTCGAAGTCGGGAGTCCCGACTGAAAGGTTGTAGATCGTGCGTCCCTGCCGGGCAAGCTCCATCTTTTTTTCATTCAGAACAGCGAAGATGCCTGCCTTGAACTGCTGTGACTTTTCTGAAAATGAAATCTCCATACAAATCTCCATTCCGCCGCCTTTAACCGGCGGCACGACTATATTTCATAATCATAAATGTATTCTTAATATTCAACTAAGTTTACCTTTGAAGGCCACTTTCGTCAATGCCGGTGGATTGATTTTGGACGCTCTTTGTGAGATACTCTCAGTGTCCGTCCGGAAGGACGGGTCGGAAACAGATCAGGGCAGGAGGTGAGGAGATGGAGATACAGATACAGGCAGTTACCTGGCTTATTCTTCTGATACTGTTTGTCGTGCTTGAAGCAGTGTCCGTGGCGCTGGTGTCCGTATGGTTTGTCGGAGGAAGCCTGGCGGCGCTGCTGACCACCTTTGTTACAGATAACGTGTGGATCCAGATCGCGGTATTCGCCGGGGTGTCGTTTGTCCTTCTCCTGACGGTGAGGCCGATCGCCGCGAAACTGACAGGGAAGAACCTGAATCAGGTGGTTTCCGGGGCCCAGACCCTGGTCGGAAAACGGGCGGTCGTGACACAGAATATTGATAATCTGGCTTCCCGCGGGGAAGTTCAGGTGAACGGCCAGCTCTGGAGCGCCAGGGCGCTGAAGGACAGGGAGACATTCGGAAAGGACGAGGTGGTCATCATCCGGAAGATTGACGGCGTCAAACTTCTGGTAGAAAAAGACCCGGCGGCCGCAGACCGTCCGGAGTCCCGCTGAGGAAAGAAAATGGGTTAAAGGAGGGAGAGAGAATGTTGGGTACAATGGTAGGCTCTGTGATTCTTGTGGTTCTGATTGTACTTGTACTGTGGGTAGTAGCCAGCTGCATCCGGGTCGTACCGGAAGCGCAGGCCATGGTCGTGGAGCGTTTCGGCGGCTATCTGACAACCTGGAACAAGGGGATTCATCTCAAGATGCCGTTTGTCGACCGCGTTGCGAAGAGGGTGACGCTGAAGGAGCAGGTGGTTGATTTCGCTCCCCAGCCTGTTATCACGAAAGATAACGTAACGATGCAGATCGATACGGTTGTATTTTATCAGATCACGGATCCAAAGCTCTTCGCCTACGGCGTGGAGAATCCGATCCTGGCGATCGAGAACCTGACGGCTACGACGCTGAGGAATATCATCGGCGATATGGAACTGGACGAGACCCTCACTTCCCGTGAGGTCATCAATACCAAGATGCGCGCGAACCTTGATCAGGCGACGGATCCCTGGGGCATCAAGGTCGGCCGTGTGGAACTGAAGAACATCATTCCGCCGGAACAGATCGTTGATGCCATGGAGAAGCAGATGAAGGCGGAGCGCGAGAGACGTGAAGCGATACTGATCGCGGAAGGTGAGAAGAAGTCCTCGATCCTTCGCGCGGAAGGCAAGAAGGAATCTGCGATCCTCGAAGCCGAGGCGGAAAAAGAGGCGGCGATTCTCCGCGCGGAGGCTGCCAGGGAGAAGATGATCCGTGAGGCGGAAGGACGCGCGGAAGCGATCCGCAAGACCCAGCAGGCCAATGCGGACGGTATCCGCATGATCAAGGAGGCAGGCGCCGACCAGGCGGTTCTGGCGCTCAAGAGCCTTGAGGTCTGGCCGT
>DGHP01000086.1:0-8444 GCA_002392705.1 Lachnospiraceae bacterium UBA3845
ATGCCGTGACAGGAACCGGCCCTGTTTTGTCGGGAGAAGAAAGAGCAGCAAAAAAAGGAAAGGGGAAGAAAAAAGGATAAGAAAAAAGAAAGAAAAAGAACGGAAAGATAGACGCTTCTGAAATGGATCCCCATTGTATAATCCGTATATTAAGACATGGCGGAGAATTCCGGTTCAGGACTGCAGCCCTGAAAAGTGATAAATACGATCCGCGGTTCGGATTATATAAGAGGAGGATACCATTATGTTGAAGAGAGCGTTCATGACGATGGCAGCGGCAGCAGCTGTGACAGCAGCACTTACCTTTGGAGCGGCGGCAGCGGAGAATGAGAAGATCCAGGCAGGCGGGCTGGTATTCGAGATTCCGGCGGAATATAAAGATCTGGTGACGGTACAGACAGAAGGACTTCAGCCGGATGAACTGATCCGTGTTTCGGAGACTGCTTCCATCGAAGCGGCGAAGGCAAGCGGAGAGGACAGGGAAGGCGCCGGATGGCTGTTCAGCATTTCACGGATCCCGGAGAATGAACTGAAGCGTCTGCGCTGCGGCGATATGTCCGGCAGCGAGGTATTCGCAGAGGATGATGATGTCTATTACCTGTACAATCATCCGACAGATGTGCGCCTGGTCCGCGAGTCATATGACGACATCGAGTCGAAGCTGGGTTCCTGGACCGAACTGAATGAGTGGGCGGGCAGGGACGTTGTCAGAGATACGCTGGCGAACAACCCGCAGCTGGATGCGGAACAGTACAGCAATACAATGCTTGACATTTATCTGGCACAGGCGGCATTTGAAGGAAGAAAATACGAGATCCGTTCTCTGGAACTGCTTGGAACGCAGCCGGCTGTCTGTGACGGGAATGATTTTCTGGAAGAGCTAACAGAGGATGTCTGGTATGAGCCGGTAACAGACCTTTCAGAACAGGAACAGCCGGACGGAGAATACATCGTCATGGCTTTTGACGATGACGGCGTCAGATTTGATTTCTTCCTGGGACAGGGGATGGAGAACTACATCCGTGAAGTGAGGACCATGGAGGACGGCGAAACGATGGAAACGCTTTACAGAGCCCATTTTGATGACGCAGATGAGAGTTCAACCGGAATCATGAAGGAATGGATCGCTGAGCTGCTGCACAGCGATTATGACGACGACGATGATGATGATTTTGATGACTGAGTCTTAACGCCTGTCCGGTGCGGCGGCTGACTGTTACCATAAACCTGCAGGGAGGATCAGAAGATGAAAAAGAGCATTCTGGCACTGATAACGGCATCTGTTATGACCCTTTTTTCCGCTTCAGTGCTTATGGCGGGCAGCTTTCCTGAGCCTGCGGAAATGGAAGATCCGATTACGGAGATGGAATCACGGCTTTCGGAACTGGAAGCGCGGATTGCGAGGCTGGAGGCACGGCTTATGGAACTGGAAGCACAGCCCGCGGAGCCGGAAGCGTTTCCCGCGGAAACCGGGACAGATAAAGAGGAAGACAAGTCCTTCCCTCATGATATTGTGGATGACACAAAGATTGTTACCGCTTATTACAGTATTACGGTTCCGGAGAGCTGGAGAGGGGCGTTTACAGTTATATCCAAACGGACGATTAACGGCCTGTGGATGGATCTGTTCAGTAAAGAGATCTATGAAAGTGAAGGCTATGGACATCTTTTCAGTATTTTCCTGACGGAAGATGAGAAATATAAGGACATTGCCGATTATGAACTACTGGGGGATCTTACGGATCAGGAAGGCACTCTGCACCATGTGGTCGCGGTCTTCCCTACAGATGTACAGTATCCCCGGGAAAGCAAGGACAGCTACAGTGCCTTGTCTGCCGAAGCAGAGAACATACTCGGGACATTCGAGGCTGCAGACGGCTGTGTGTTTGTAAAAGAAAAAACGGAATAAGAAATCAGTGAGACGGTCGTCCCGGCAGGGGACGGCCGTTTGACTGCAGAGATGACTGGACAGACATGGTATGATAGAATGAGAAGCAGCGATACAGATGCGCGTGCGGACCAGCGCTGCTTTATCCGCCTGGTCAGGAGAAGATGACTGGGCTACTGTCGTTTCATGGAGAAATATGTATGGACGAAATCAGAACATTTGCAGATAAAATCTATGAAAGAGCGGAGGGAAGAAGCATTCTGCTGGATGAAGACCAGATCCTTCCGCCGAAAGAGGTTCTCGAAAAGGTATGTCATGTTCTTCTCAATGTCAGCACAATGCGTGAGGAACTCCGGTACCCTTCTTTCAGGGTCTGTTTTGTCGATCCGGATTCGGAGCTTCTGAGTGTGTATATCCATTCTCATACAGTTTTTTTTGAAGAGCCGATCCCTTTTCATGAGAAGGAACTTCACAAACTCGCACCGGCCCTCAGCCCGGCCATGAGCTACCTCATGCTGGATACGGGCGGTGACGAGTTCAGGGTAACAGGTATCATAGCATCCTATACGACCTGGGAAAGTATCCTTGCCATGGAGACTGACTCGGGAAACCGCATGCCCGGGGTACTGAATCTGTATCTGAGGGGGCCGGGCGAAATAGATGCCTGTTTCGGGGAGTCGACCCTGGTCAGGTACAGATCCGGAGTCAGCATGTTTTTCCGCTCTGATACGTTCTTCTCGACGGCGGTTGCGGAGGAACTGCGGCGCGGTTCCGACATTTCTGACGAAGACCGGCTGGATCTCCTCTGCGGTGTCATCTGGAAGGCTGTAAATTATCAGCATGGAGGACAGCTCTATATCGTGCCTTCCGAGGAGGCCTGTAAACCCTATCTTGTAATCAAGTACAGGATGTCCATCCGTTTTGCTTTCGGAAAAGCGGGCAGGCGGAAGGGAAAAACAGGTGTGATTTTCCAGAAGGCAGTTGCGACATACACGGAGCTTATCGCGAAGTTTACAGCGGTGGACGGGGCGGTTATTCTAAATAAAAACCTTGACCTGATCGGGTTCGGCAGCGAAGTGGTTGCCGCAAATGATAATCTGATACTGCCGCGGATGTATTTTCTCACCCTTGACAATAAAGAAGATACCACGAAGCATTATATAGACAACGGGATGCGCCACAGGGCAGGATACCGTCTCTGTGACAATGTGGAAGGGGCTGTGGCGATTGTCATATCGCAGGACGGGACAGTCAAGGCATGCACCCGGAAAGATGGGAAAGTTATGGTATATGACAATGTCGGAATACCGCTTCTTTAAAAACTGAAACTGCCTCACACCCGGCTCAGTCTGCGGGGATGGAATTATGCGCACGGAGACATAAGGGCAGCCTTCCGGAAACAGGCAGGATTTGGAAGGGAAAGGAAATCATGGACGGAATGAAAGTGACGATCCGTAATATCAGAGAGGATGAAAGCGAACTGCTGAAGGATTTCCTGTATGAGGCGATCTTTGTCCCGGAGGGGGCGGAACCTTTTGAGAGATCCATCATAGAAAAACCGGAGCTTGCCTTATACTATGAGGATTTTGGAAACGGGCCTGCGGACTTCTGCCTTGCTGCTGAACGGAACGGGAAGGTGGTCGGCGCAGTCTGGACCAGAATCATGAATGATTACGGTCATGTGGACGATGAGACGCCATCCCTTGCGATCTCGCTGTATAAAGAGTACCGTGGAAAAGGGATCGGAACTGCCTTAATGGAAAAAATGTCTGAGCTGCTCAGGGAGAAGGGATTTAAAAAAGTATCCCTCTCCGTTCAGAAGGCAAATTACGCGGTCAGGATGTATGAAGCGCTCGGTTTCAGGCCTGTGATCGATAAGGATGATGAATATATAATGGTGCGGGAATTATGAGTCTGTTCTGACAGTACTGCCGGCAGTGCAGAGCCGGGAGCATGTGAGTACGAAGCTTCCCAAAGCGCAGGGAACGGATGAAAATGAAAAAGCGGAGATAAAAGGCTTGACATTCTGCATAAGAGTGTTTAGTATATGGTTTCAGAAAGACAAAGGCGTCTTGGAAGTGATTTCCGGGCGCCTTTGTCTTTTTGTTGTTTATCAGACTTTCAGGAAGACAGGAGGTGCGCCATGTGTTCAATCTTGTGCTATTGCAGCGCAGACGTGGATATTCCGGCTCTGCAGGAGGCGCTCTCGGAGACAAGTTCGAGAGGACCGGATGATTCCAGGATTGTGAATACGGGAGAGGGATGGATCGGCTTTAACCGGCTGTCCATTATGGGGATTACCGGGGACGGGATGCAGCCCTTTGTATTTCGAAACCGCACTTCCTGCCGTGTTTCTGAATTGACAGATACGCCGGAAGGATACAGGATACCGCCGGATACGGAGATTGTCCTGGCATGTAATGGTGAGATTTATGGCTTCCGTCCTGTGAAGGAGGAGCTGGAAAAGAAGGGGTACCGGTTCATCAGCGATTCGGACTGCGAGATTCTGCCGGCACTCTATAAAGAATATGGCACGGACATGTTCCGGATGCTTGACGCGGAATTTGCGATGGTGTTCTATGACAGGACGGAAAAGTCCTGGATCGCAGCCAGGGATCCGGTCGGGATCCGCCCTCTGTATTATGGAACAGGCTCAGACGGGACTTATGTATTTGCCTCCGAACCGAAGAACCTGATTTCTCTTGTCGAAAGCGTCAGGCCGTTTCCTCCGGGATGCTATTTCAAGGATGGGAGATTTATACGTTACCGGGATATGTCGGAGGTGAAATCATACAGCAGGGACGGATTAGAGCAGATCGCGGAAAATATACATGATCTGCTGATGGAAGGTGTCCGGAAAAGGCTGGATTCGGATACGCCGGTCGGATTCCTGCTCTCAGGGGGCCTGGATTCCTCTCTCGTGTGCGGTATTGCGGCGAAGATGCTGGATAAACCGCTTGAGACCTGGGCGATCGGCATGGATCTGGACGCGATAGATCTGAAATACGCCAGGCAGGTGGCAGACTATATTCATTCCAATCATCATGAAGTGATCATCACAAAGGAGGATGTGCTGAACGCGCTGGACCCGGTGATCAAAGCGCTCGGCACGTATGATATCACTACAATCCGCGCCTCCATCGGGATGTACCTGGTCTGTAAGGCCATCCATGAACAGTCGGACCTGCGGGTGATCCTGACCGGCGAGGTATCGGATGAGATCTTCGGGTACAAATATACGGACTTTGCGCCTTCCGCGGAAGAATTCCAGAAAGAAGCGGAGAAACGGATCCGGGAGATCCACATGTATGACGTACTGAGAGCGGACCGCTGCATCAGCGTGAATTCACTGGAGGCGAGGGTTCCTTTCGGGGATCTGGACTTCCTGGAGTATTGTATGGCCATAGATCCGGAGAAAAAGCTGAATCGTTACGGGAAAGGCAAATATCTGCTGAGGCATGCTTTTGAGAAAGACGGACTGATTCCGGAATCGATTCTGTGGAGGGAAAAAGCCGCCTTTTCAGACGCGGTGGGGCATTCGCTGAAGGATGACATCGTGGAATACGCGGAACAGCTTTATTCAGATGAGGCTTACGAAGCAGGGATCCGGAAGTATGACCACGCAAAACCGTTTACGAAGGAGAGTCTTCTGTACCGGGATATTTTCGAGAAGCATTATCCCGGGCAGTCCGGGATGGTCGTGGACTTCTGGATGCCGAACAGAAACTGGGAAGGCTGCAATGTGAACGATCCGTCGGCAAGGGTGCTGGCGAATTACGGTGGCAGCGGAGTATAAACTTTTTATGGGCAATGGCGTCCTGGATAAGATTCCGGGGCGCATTTTCTTTTTTGGAAGCAGCCGCGGTCAGTATGCGGCCGGACACACAGTGCTGACTCAGACGGAAGCTGCGGAAACTGCCTGCGGTCAGCAAAGAACCGGGCGGGAGAGGGGAAGGCCTCCCTGCCCGGCAGGGGCAGTACAGAAGCAAGGGTTTTAGCATGGAGGAAAAGATTATGGCAAAGATCAATGTACCGGAAATATTTGGTTCGCTGGTGTTTGATGACCGTGTGATGAGAGCGAGGCTGTCCGCGGACGTATATCAGTCCCTGAGAAAAACGATCGATGAAAACGCGGAGCTGCAGCAGGATATCGCGCAGGCAGTCGCAAGCGAGATGCGGGACTGGGCGGTGGAACACGGCGCGACGCATTTTACCCACTGGTTCCAGCCGCTGACAGGCGTGACGGCGGAGAAACATGACAGTTTTATCACTCCGTCCCCGGATGGCGGAGTCATCATGGAGTTCAGCGGAAAAGAACTGATCAAGGGAGAGCCGGACGCCTCCTCCTTCCCATCCGGAGGACTGAGGGCAACCTTTGAGGCGAGAGGCTATACGGCATGGGATCCCACTTCCTATGCATTTATCAAGGACCACACCCTGTGTATTCCGACCGCTTTCTGTTCCTATGCGGGAGACGCGCTGGATAAGAAGACGCCGCTGCTCCGCTCCATGCAGGCCCTGAACAAGCAGGCAAAGCGGATTCTGAAGCTGTTCGGAAAAGACGCCAAAAATGTGCGGACCAGTGTAGGACCGGAACAGGAGTACTTCCTGATCGACCGGGAAATGTTTGAAAAAAGGCCGGATCTGGTCTACACCGGGAGAACCCTCTTCGGCGCGATGCCTCCGAAGGGGCAGGAGCTGGACGATCATTATTTCGGCGCGATCAAGCCAAGGGTCATCGCCTTCATGGAGGATCTCAACACGGAGCTCTGGAAGCTGGGGATCCTGGCAAAGACCGAGCACAATGAGGTTGCGCCTGCCCAGCATGAGCTGGCGCCGATTTTCTCCTCCACCAATGTGGCGACGGATAAGAACCAGCTGACGATGGAGATCATGCGGAAGGTGGCCGGAAAGCACGGCCTTGCCTGCCTGCTCCATGAGAAGCCCTTTGCCGGGGTGAACGGATCGGGGAAGCACAACAACTGGTCGATGGCCACGGATGACGGGATAAACCTGCTCTCCCCCGGAGAGACGCCGCATGAAAATGCCCAGTTCCTTCTGTTTCTGTGCGCCGTAATCCAGGCAGTGGATGATTATCAGGATCTTCTGAGGCTTTCCGTCGCGACCGCCGGAAACGACCACCGGCTCGGAGCAAATGAGGCGCCGCCCGCGATCATTTCCGTATTCCTTGGAGATGAACTGACGGCCATTCTGGAGGCGATCAAAAATGACGCTCCCTATGAGGCGGCAGAAAAGGTTACCATGAAGCTCGGTGTTCATGCGCTTCCGCGTTTCTCCAGAGATACGACGGACAGGAACCGCACCTCTCCATTTGCCTTTACGGGAAATAAGTTTGAGTTCCGCTCCCTCGGCTCCTCCAACAGCATTGCCTGCTGCAATATCATGCTGAATGCGGCGGTGGCGGAGAGTCTGAAGCAGTATGCGGACAGGCTGGAAGGATCGGAGAATTTCGAAAAGGATCTGCATGAGCTGATCCGGGAAACGATCCGGAAACATGAGAGAATCCTCTTTAACGGAAACGGCTACGGGGATGAATGGGTGAAAGAGGCTACAGAAGTCCGAGGTCTCTCCAACCTGAAGACTACGGCAGACGCCATGCCGCATCTTCTGGACAAAAAGAACATGGATATGCTCATGGCGCATAAGGTCTTCACGGAGACGGAACTTCATTCCAGATGTGAGATTATGCTGGAGAACTACTGCAAGACCGTAAATATCGAAGGCCATACGATGGCAGACATGGTCCGGAAGAATTATCTGCCTGCGATCGTTGGCTATCTCGGAAGCCTTGCACGGTCGGTCGCACAGATGAAATCCGTCAGTGACCGTGTGCAGTGCCATTATGAACTCTCCACCATGGAACGGCTGAGCGAGCTGTCGGACGGCATTCTGGAACAGGTGGAGAAGCTGGAGGGAGCCCTTGCCGGTCTTCAGAAATATGAGGATATCATTCAGACCTCCGAGGCGGTCAGAGATGACGTACTTCCGAAGATGGAAGCGCTGAGGACTCTTGTGGACGAGGCGGAGATGCTGTCTCCGGAGAACTGCTGGCCCTTCCCGAGCTACGGAAAGCTGCTGTTTTCCGTGAACTGAAAAACTTCGTCACGCAGATTCCCATGACTTCACCTGCGGATGGGAAGCATAACGAAAACAAAGATTTCTATGCTTCTCCAGATCGCGGGAGGAAGGTAAAACAGATTCACGGAGTTGTGAACCGGATTTTACGACGAACGGAGATTTAACCCTTCCCGCGGCGGCTGAAACGGCTGGTCTTATAAATGCGGGAAGGGAACAGGCAAAAAGAAGCTGTCCCACAATGGCGTGGTCTGCGCGGGGGACAGCTTTTTTGCGGAAAGGAGAGCAATATGACTACTGATATCATGCAGGCTGTCGACGGCGAAATATTTGCGGTGTGGTTTCTGATCGGGGCTGCCTTTGTATTCTGGATGCAGGCCGGATTCGCGATGTGTGAAGCCGGTTTTACCAGGGCGAAAAATGCCGGAAACATCATCATGAAAAACCTGATGGATTTCTG
>DGHP01000086.1:8492-21788 GCA_002392705.1 Lachnospiraceae bacterium UBA3845
CTGATGGATTTCTGCATCGGGACAGTGATGTGGTTCATCTGCGGCGCGTCGCTGATGCTTGGCCCGAACATCCTGAACGGCTTTGCAGGCGGCTTCAGCTTTGACGTTTTCACCAATTACGGAAACTTTAATTATTCTGCCTTTGTATTTAACCTTGTTTTCTGCGCGACGACAGCGACCATCGTATCGGGATCCATGGCAGAGCGGACAAAATTCTCCAGCTACTGCATCTATTCCGCGGTTATCTCGGCAGTCATCTATCCGATCGAAGCCCACTGGACCTGGGGCGGAGGTTTTCTTGCGCAGTGGGGGTTCCATGATTATGCGGGATCCAACTGTATTCACATGGTAGGAGGCATCTGCGCATTTATCGGCGCCTGGATGCTGGGCCCCAGAATCGGAAAGTTTGAGAGGGATTCTGAAGGCAGAGTGAAGAAGATCAATGCTTTCCCCGGTCATAACCTCGTCATCGCCGCCCTTGGCGTATTTATCCTCTGGGTTGGCTGGTACGGTTTTAACGGCGCGGCGGCAACGGATGTCCCCACCATGGGATCGGTATATCTCACCACAACCGTGGCACCTTCCGTGGCAACCGTTGTATGCATGCTGCTTACCTGGATCAAATACGGAAAGCCTGATGTTTCCATGTGCCTGAACGCGTCGCTTGCCGGACTGGTGGCAATCACCGCCCCCTGTGATGTGACGGACTGCGCGGGCGCGGCGGTAATCGGCGCGGTTTCCGGTATTCTGGTGGTATTTGCCGTATGGTTCAATGACAATGTGACGCATGTGGATGATCCGGTCGGCGCTGTAGCGGTTCATATGTTCAACGGAATCTGGGGAACCATTGCCGTCGGACTGTTCGCGACAGAGACAGCGCCGGGCTTTGCAAAGGCCGGGATCGGCGAAGGGCTTTTCTATGGCGGCGGGTTTATGCAGCTCGGGAAACAGATGGGCGGTATGATTCTTACCGCGGCATGGACCATTGTCACGATTATTATCGCATTTCTTCTGATCAGGAAAACAGTGGGCCTTAGAGTCTCGGAAGAGGAGGAAATCACCGGACTGGACGCGACAGAGCACGGTCTTCCTTCCGCCTATGCGGGCTTTTCCATCATGGATATTTCCAATACCACCATGAGTGTCAATGAAAATACAAACCTTGGATCAGACAATTATGAGGAAGCTTCCCGCTTCAAAAAGGATGCGGCCGTACCCGTGGTCAGGGAGGACGGCGCAGGACTTCCGGGAATTGATACAGGTATTTCGAAGGTGGTCATTATCGCGAAGCTGTCCCGCTACGATGCCCTCAAAAAGGCTATGAATGATCTGGGCGTTACAGGCATGACGGTTACGCAGGTGATGGGCTGCGGAATCGAGAAAGGCGCCGGTGAGAAATACCGCGGCGTAGAACTGGATGTAACCCTTCTGCCGAAGGTGAAGCTGGAAGTTGTTGTAAGCGCGATTCCGGTTGAGAAGGTGATTGAGGCCGCGAGGAAGTCTCTGTACACAGGACATATCGGAGACGGAAAGGTCTTCGTTTATCCGGTCAGCAGGGTTGTCAAGATCCGGACCGGGGAAGAAGGGTACGCCGCGCTGCAGGATGTAGAATGAGATCCGCCGTCAGAACCTTGGATTCTGCGGACTGCATGCCGCCGTGCGTTCGGGGAAACCCAGGCGCACGGCTCGCGGAGCGTAGATCATATATAAACAGCAGATCGGATCGTGCCGGTGGAGGAAGGCCGTCGGTGATACAAAAAACAAGCTTCAGCAGAGCAGATCTGATCCTGCCGGAGGAGGGTAAGCAATATGAATTATGACCGGAAGCTGATTCTGGAGGACGGAACACAGTATTATGGGGTTGGATTCGGAAGCCAGAGAGATCTGGTCTGCGAGGTTGTGTTCAACACATCCATGACAGGCTACCAGGAGATCCTGTCGGATCCGTCCTATACCGGACAGGCAGTGGTGATGGCCTATCCGCTGATGGGCAATTACGGGCTGTCCGCCGAGGACTTTGAAAGCCGGACGGCTGGAGCGTCTGCCTTTATTGTGCGCAGTGTCAGCGAGACACCTTCCAATTTCCGGAGCGTCAGCTCTCTGCCGGAATATCTGGAAGAGGCCGGTATTCCGGGAATCAGCGGCGTGGATACCAGAAAGCTGGCAAGACAGATCCGCGACCAGGGGACGATGAGAGGAATCCTTGCGGATGCGGGACTTCCGGCGGAAGAAGGAATCCGTATCATCGAAGAGACTCCGGTACCAAAAGATATGGTAAAACTCTGCAGCAGCAGAAAGCGCTGGTACAGCAGGACCGCCAACCCGCGCTTTCATGTGGTGGCGATTGACTGCGGCATGAAGAGAAATATCGTCCGGATGCTGAACCGGTTTAAATGTAATGTCACGGTTGTCCCCTATGATACGGACTGCGGGGAAATCCTTTCCCTGCTTCCGGACGGAGTGTTTATCTCCAACGGTCCGGGGAATCCTGAGGATGTGCCGGAGGTTATTACTACTCTGGAAAAACTCAGAGGAAAAGTGCCCATGTTCGGAATCTGTCTCGGCCACCAGCTGCTTGCGCTCTCCTGCGGAGCATCGACCTATAAGCTGAAGTTCGGGCACAGGGGAGGCAACCATCCGGTGAAAGACCTTGCCTCAGGAAAGATTGAGATTACAAGTCAGAATCATTCCTTTGCCGTAGAGGAAAGATCGCTCAGCGGAACCGGACTGGAGCTTTCGCATGTAAATCTTCTGGACGGGACAGTGGAGGGAATCCGCTGCAGGAAAGACCGGATCATGTCGGTGCAGTATCATCCGGAGAGCGCGCCGGGTCCGCAGGACAGCACGCACTTATTCGGACTGTTTACAGAACTTATGGGGAAAGGATGACAGGCCATGCCGAAACGAACTGATATCAGAAAAATCCTCGTGATCGGTTCCGGACCGATCGTGATCGGGCAGGCGGCGGAATTTGACTACGCGGGTACGCAGGCCTGCCTGGCGCTGAAGGAGGAAGGCTATGAAGTTATTCTGGCCAATTCCAATCCCGCAACCATCATGACGGATCATGCCATCGCGGACCAGGTTTATATGGAGCCGCTGACCCTGGAATATCTGGCCCGGATCTGCCGCTATGAGCGGCCGGATGCGATCATTCCGGGACTTGGGGGACAGACCGGCCTGAATCTTTCCCTCCGGCTGTATGAGAAAGGTATCCTTGAGGAATGTGAGATCGAGCTTCTGGGAACCGATGCGGCAAGCATCAGAAGGGCGGAGGACAGGGAACTGTTTAAGGAGCTGTGCGAAGAGCTGCATGAGCCGGTTATCCCTTCCGCCGCGGTAAACAGCACGGAAGAAGGTCTGAAGGCGGCAGCACGGATCGGTTATCCGGTTATCCTGCGGCCGGCCTTCACCCTGGGAGGCAGCGGAGGAGGCTTCGCAGGCGGTGAGGATGAGATGCGGGAAATGATGAAGCAGGCGCTGGCATATTCGCCTGTTCATCAGGTTCTCGTGGAAAAAAGCGTAAAAGGCTATAAAGAGATCGAATTTGAGGTGATGCGGGATGCCAATGATACGGCAATCACGGTCTGCAGCATGGAGAATCTGGATCCCGTGGGAATCCATACCGGGGATTCCGTCGTCGTGGCTCCCTGCCAGACGCTGGCAAACAGGGAATACCAGATGCTCCGCGACAGCGCCCTGAAGCTGATCCGCGCTCTTAAGATCCGGGGCGGCTGCAATGTGCAGTTCGCGCTGGATCCGGAATCCTTTGATTATTATGTAATTGAAGTGAATCCGAGAGTATCCCGTTCCTCCGCGCTTGCCTCCAAGGCAACCGGATATCCCATCGCCCGTGTCTCGGCGAAAATCGCCGCGGGCCTGAATCTGGATGAGATCCGGCTGGCCAATACGCCGGCCTGTTTTGAGCCGGCCCTTGACTATGTAGTTACAAAAATGCCGAGATTCCCCTTCGATAAATTTACACATGCGTCAAACCGACTGACAACTCAGATGAAGGCGACCGGTGAGATCATGAGCATCGGCAGAAGCATGGAGGAGAGCCTGCTGAAAGCAATCCGGTCGCTGGAAGACGGGAAAAATCATATCCATCTTGAAAAATTCGACGTCGGGAAACTCTCGGAAAGAAGCGGTGCCGAAGGCCGGGCAGAGGCGGTGGAGAAGCTTCTTTCCTATATCGAGGAGGGAACAGATGACCGGCTTTACGCAATTTCCGAGCTTCTCTGGCTCGGAACGGATCTGCAGGTTATCTATTCCCGGACGAAAATCGACCTGTTTTTCCTGAACGCGGTCCTTAAGATCGTGGAATATGAGAAGAACTTGGAGCAGCATGCCCTGATGGGGAATCCCGCAAAGAATCCGCAGGAGGAGAAAGAACTGCTGCTTGATGCCAAGCGCATGGGTTTCTCCGACTCTTATATCGCAGAGCTCCTCGGCCGGACGGAGGATGAGATCCGGGAATGCAGAAGCAGGTATGATATTTTCCCGGTCTACAAGATGATCGATACCTGCGCGAGCGAATTTGAGAGTTATGTACCTTATTTCTACTCGACCTACGAGGAGGAGAATGAATCCCGGGTATCTGAAAAGAAAAAAATCATTGTCCTGGGGTCAGGGCCGATCCGGATCGGACAGGGCGTGGAATTTGATTATTCCACTGTCCACGCGGTGAAGACCATACAGGAGATGGGATATGAAGCGATTGTGGTCAACAACAATCCGGAGACGGTGTCCACTGATTATACGATGGCGGACAAGCTCTATTTCGAGCCGCTGACAGTGGAGGATATCCTGAATATCTGCCGGCTGGAACAGCCGGAGGGCGTGATCGCCTCCCTGGGAGGCCAGACGGCAGTCAATCTGGCAGGTCCCCTTGCCGAAAGGGGAGTCCGGATCATCGGCACCGGTCCGGAAGCGATCCGCAGGGCGGAGGACAGGGATGCCTTCGAACTGCTGATCCGGGAACTTAAGATCCCCCATCCTGCCGGACAGGCGGTCCGGAGCGTGGAGGAAGGAATCAGGGCGGCGGAAGCGCTCGGCTATCCGGTTCTGGTACGGCCTTCTTATGTGCTGGGCGGCAGGGCGATGGAGATTGTTGCCAATGGGAACATGCTGACCCGCTATCTGACAGATGCCGTGCGTGTCAACGCTGACAGCCCGGTGCTGATTGACCGCTATATTGTCGGAAAAGAAGTGGAAGTGGACGCGGTATGCGACGGAAAGAGCGTTTTTCTCCCGGGCATCATGGAACTGGTGGAGCGGACCGGGGTCCATTCCGGAGACAGTACAAGCGTCTATCCGCCTTTTTCCATATCGGACAGGGTCCGGGAACAGATCTGGGATTATACAAAAAAGCTTGGAATCGGAACGGGAATCATCGGCCTTTACAATATCCAGTTTATTGTGGACCGGGAGGATCAGGTATCTGTCATCGAAGTGAATCCCAGAGCCTCCAGAAGCGTTCCCTTCCTTTCAAAATCGACCGGGGTTTCCCTGGTGGATATCGCGGCAAAGGTCATGCTGGGCGTCAGCCTTGAACAGATGGGACTTGCTGACATAAGACTTGCGGAAAAGGCCTTCTGGTACGTGAAGGCGCCGGCTTTCTCCTTTGAAAAGCTGAACGGGATGGACACTTACCTGTCGCCGGAGATGAAATCCACCGGGGAGGCGATCGGATATGACAGAAGCCTGAAGCGCGCCTTCTATAAAGCGCTGCAGGCATCGGGCATCCGGATGAAAGAATACGGGACGGTCATCGTGACTTTAGCGGATGAGGACAAGGAGGAGGGGCTGCCCCTGGTGAGGCGTTTTTATGAGCTGGGGTTCAACATTGAAGCAACCATCGGGACAGGCTCCTATCTGAAAGAACATGGGATCCGCACCCGGATCAGGGGAAAGCTGAGTGACGGAAGCGATGAAATCCTGAATTCCATACGGGCCGGATATGTCAGCTATGTGATCAATACCAGGGCAGTTTTATCCGGAATCCATTATGAGGACGGGGAAGCGATCCGGCGCTGCGCGATCATGAACGGAGTGACAATGTTCACATCCCTTGACACGGTCCGGATTCTGCTGGAGGTTCTGGAAGATATCACGCCGCAGATCCGGGCAATCTAGATTCAGTTTGCTATTGATTTTTGATTCAGGCTGCAGTATATTTATTCCAATATTACGATTCACGGCAGGGCTGGCCTGCGGCCTCCGCGCGAAAAGCCGTGACTCGTATCATTCTGTATCAAAGGCGATACGGAAGGAATCTATCTGCAGTTCTGTTTTATCGGAAGCAATGGCGCTTCGGGTTTTTTCGTGACCCGGAGCGCCGTTTTTTGTTTTGGGGGGATATGCCAATGACAGACCGGTTCGAAGCCATAAAAAGCAAGGGACTTTATGATCCGTCCTTTGAGCATGACAACTGCGGGATCGGAGCAATCATCGATACAGAGGGCCGAAAGAGCCATCAGCTGGTATGCGATGCCCTCTCGATCGTGGAGCGTCTTGACCACAGGGCGGGTAAGGACGCGGAAGGAAAGACCGGTGACGGCGTCGGAATCCTTACCCAGATCCCCCATGATTTCTTTGTCAGGAAGATGGCCAGGCAGGGCGTCAGTCTGCCCGGGGAGCGGCAGTATGGTGTCGGAATGCTTTTCTTCCCGCAGAATGACCTGAAGATGCGTCAGGCCAGATCCATGTTTGAGATCATTACGCGCAAGGCGGGCCTGTCCGTCCTGGGTTGGCGCGAGGTGGATTCCGATCCCGGAGTACTCGGCAGCAGGGCAAGGGCCTGCATGCCCCGGATCTGCCAGGTCTTCATCGCCCGCCCGGAAGAAATACGGGAGGATCTTGATTTTGACCGGAAACTGTATATTATCCGCAGGGAATTCGAACAGAGCAGCGTCGAAACTTATGTGCCTTCCCTGTCCTGCAGAACGATCGTCTACAAGGGCATGTTCCTGGTAGGACAGCTCAGGACGTTCTTTACCGATCTGACGGAGCCGGACTACTGTTCCGCGATTGCCGTGGTCCATTCCAGGTTCTCCACCAATACCATGCCCAGCTGGAACCGCGCCCATCCGAACCGGATGATCGTTCATAACGGCGAGATCAATACCATCAGGGGAAATGTGGACAAGATGCTGGCAAGGGAAGAAACCCTGCATACAGACCTTTTCTCCGAAGAAGATATGATCAGGGTGCTCCCTGTCATCAGCGAGAGCGGATCGGATTCCGCCATGCTTGACAATACCCTGGAGTTCCTTGTGATGAGCGGAATGCCCCTGCCGCTTGCAGCCATGATCCTTCTGCCGGAGCCCTGGGCGCACAATGATACCCTCTCTCAGGAGGAGCGGGATTTCTACCAGTATTACGCAACCATGATGGAACCATGGGACGGTCCGGCTTCGATCCTTTTTTCGGACGGCGATCTCATGGGCGCAATCCTTGACAGAAACGGTCTTCGGCCCTCCCGCTATTATGTAATGGATGACGGCAGGCTGATTCTTTCCTCCGAGGTCGGTGTTCTGGACCTTGATGAAGCGCATATTCTCAGGAAAGAGCGCCTGCATCCGGGCAAGATTCTTCTGGTGGATACGAAGAAGGGCAGGATTATCAGCGACGAAGAATTAAAGGAGCAGTACGCCAGGGCAAAACCCTTCGGAGAATGGCTTGATTCCAACCTGCTGCGTCTGGCCGACCTGAAAATCCCCAACAGAAAGGTGCAAAAGCTTCAGGAAGAGACGCTGAAGCGTCTGCAGAAGGCCTTCGGGTATTCCTGGGAGGACTGCCATGACGGAATCCGTACCATGGCCCTTTCCGGGACGGAGCAGATCGGCTCCATGGGCGTGGATACGCCCCTGGCAGTCCTGTCAGAGACCTATCAGCCTCTGTTTTATTATTTCAAGCAGCTTTTTGCCCAGGTAACAAATCCGCCGATCGACGCCCAGCGCGAAGAGATCGTCACATCTCATACGATTTATCTGGGGAAAAACGGAAATCTCCTGGAGGAGAGCCCGCGCAGCTGCCATGTGCTTAAGGTTGAAAATCCGATCCTGACAGATCTTGATCTTCTGAAGATTGAGGATCTGAAGAAGGACGGCTTTAAAGTCTCCAGGGTTTCCATTCTCTTTTATAAAGGAACCCCGATGCGGCGTGTGATCAGCCATCTTTTTGTGGAGGTGGACAAGGCCTACCGCCAGGGAACGAATATCCTGATTCTGTCTGACCGGGGCGTGGATGAAAACCATGTGGCGCTTCCGCCCCTGCTGGCGGTGGCCGCCGTGCACAAGCATCTGGTGGATACGAAGAAATGCACCGCCATGTCCCTGATTCTGGAATCGGCAGAACCCAGACAGGTGCATCATTTCGCGGCCCTTCTCGGCTACGGGGCATCCGCGGTGAACCCCTATCTGGCGCATGCCACGATTGCGGACCTGGTGGAAAAAGAACTTCTGGACAAGGATTATTACGCTGCCGTGGACGACTATGACAAGGCGGTCCTGTCCGGAATTATAAAGATCGCTTCCAAGATGGGAATTTCCACCATTCAGTCCTATCAGGGAAGCAAGATCTTTGAGGCCATCGGCATCTCTGAGGATGTCATCAGGGAATATTTCACGGGAACCGTAAGCCGGGTCGGCGGGATCAGCCTGGAGGAGATCGGACAGGCGGCGGACGCGCAGCACAGCCGGGCCTTTGATCCGCTCGGACTGTTCACGGATCTGGAACTGACCGCGGCGGGCAGGCACAAGAGGCGCGCGCAGGGAGAGCACCACAGATACAACCCGCAGACGATCCACATGCTTCAGTGCGCGGTCAGGGAAGGGGACTACGGGAAGTTCCTCAAGTATACGGAGATGGTCGACGCGGAGCAGACAGGCTATCTGAGAACCCTTCTGGATTTTTCAAAGCCCGCGGATCCCGTTCCGCTCAGCGAGGTGGAGCCTGAAGAGGAGATCGTAAAACGATTCAAGACAGGCGCCATGTCCTACGGATCGATCTCGGAGGAAGCCCATCAGACCCTGGCCGTGGCCATGAACCATCTGCATGGAAAGTCAAACAGCGGAGAAGGCGGGGAGAGCGAGGAACGCATCCTGTCCGCGGGGACTGCCAATGACAGAAGCTCAGCCATTAAGCAGGTGGCAAGCGGACGCTTCGGCGTGACCAGCAGGTACCTGGTCAGCGCGAAGGAAATCCAGATCAAGATGGCGCAGGGGGCCAAGCCCGGCGAGGGCGGGCATCTGCCCGGCAGAAAGGTCTATCCCTGGATTGCCAGGACGAGGCATTCCACTCCGGGCGTCAGCCTGATTTCCCCGCCGCCGCACCATGATATCTATTCCATCGAGGATCTGGCCCAGCTGATCTACGACCTTAAGAACGCGAACAAAAACGCCCGCATCTCCGTCAAGCTTGTATCGGAGGCAGGCGTCGGAACCGTGGCGGCCGGAGTGGCCAAGGCGGGGGCGCAGGTTGTTCTGATCTCCGGCTATGACGGAGGGACCGGCGCGGCGCCGCTTTCCTCCATCCATAATGCCGGACTGCCCTGGGAGCTGGGCCTTGCCGAAACCCATCAGACCCTTCTCGCGAACGGGCTGCGCAGCAGGGTTGTCATCGAGACGGACGGAAAGCTGATGAGCGGAAGGGATGTGGCGGTTGCCGCGATCCTGGGAGCCGAGGAATTCGGCTTTGCCACGGCACCCCTGATCACCATGGGCTGCGTTATGATGCGGGAGTGCCAGTCAGATACCTGTCCGATGGGGATCGCGACACAGAATCCGGAGCTGAGAAAGCGTTTTGCCGGAAAGCCGGAATATGTGGAGAATTTTATGATCTTCATCGCAAGACAGCTGCGGGAGATCATGTCTGAGCTGGGTGTCAGATCCGTGGATGAGCTGGTCGGCAGAACCGATCTTCTGAAACTGAGAGAGAATCTGACGGACAGGCAGAAGAAACTTGACCTGAGCGCCATTCTTTCAGGCGTTCCCGCCGCGGGACGGGAGGATATGACCTTCCATCCGGAAAAACGCTATGATTTCCGCCTGCAGGATACGAAAGATGAAAAGATCCTCCTTGCGGATCAGCAGATCCTTCAGTCCATCGCGCAGGGAACGAAGTCAGAGATCTTCCTGAAGGTGGATAATACAGACAGAACCTTCGGGACTCTTCTAGGCGCGGAGATCACCAGAAAGCATCCGGAAGGGCTGAACGAGGACACCATTACCCTGAACTGCGGCGGAAGCGGCGGACAGAGCTTCGGAGCTTTCCTGCCCCGGGGACTCACGATCCGTCTGACCGGTGACAGCAATGATTATTTCGGAAAGGGTCTGTCCGGCGGAAAACTGATTGTCCGCGCGCCGGAGAATGCCGCCTACGATCCCCATGAGAACATTCTCATCGGAAATGTCGCTCTGTACGGGGCAACCTCCGGGGAGGCCTATATAGCCGGAGCTGCCGGCGAGCGCTTCTGTATCCGCAATTCCGGCGCGGTCTGCGTCGTGGAAGGAGTGGGAGAGCACGGCTGTGAATACATGACCGGAGGATGCGTGGTCATCCTCGGAAAGGTCGGAAAAAACTTTGCGGCAGGTATGAGCGGCGGGACCGCATATGTACTGGATGAAGAAAACAGGCTCTACCGGAACCTGAACAGGCAGCTGGTGCTGATGGAAACAGTCAGTTCAGCCGCGGAGCGGGAGGAACTGCACAGGCTGATCAGCCGGCACACAGAGCTGACCGGGTCCGGCAAGGGCAGAGAGATTCTGGAAAACTTTGAAAGCTATCTTCCGCGTTTCAAAAAGATCATACCGGCAGATTATAAGGAAATCCTGAGACTGATCGCAAGGAGCGAGGAACAGGGAGCAGATCCCGAAACCGCCAGACTGGAGGCTTTCCAGGCATTTGCAGGCATGAAGGAAGCGGCGCAGGACTGAAGGGAAGGAAAGGTATGAGTACAAAGGCAGGATTTCTGAAATATGAAAGGCTTGACGGTCCTGTAACCGGAGAGCGGGAACGAACGAAAAATTTTGAGGAATTCCATCTGAGGCTCCCCGCGCAGCAGAGGCGGGAGCAGGCACAAAGGTGCATGAACTGCGGCGTGCCCTTCTGCCAGAACGGGACGATGATTGCCGGCATGGCATCGGGCTGCCCGCTGCATAACCTGGTTCCGGAGATCAATGATCTGGTCGGAAGGGGCAGAATGGAGGAGGCATGGCGGCGGCTGAACATTACCCACAGCTTCCCCGAATTTACCAGCCGGGTATGTCCCGCGCTGTGTGAAGCGGCCTGCACCTGCGGCGTGCACGATACGCCGGTGGCCACGAAGGAAAATGAAAAAGAGGTGATTGAATTTGCCTTCGAGCACGGCCTGGTGCAGAGCGGAAAACCGGCGGTCAGAACCGGAAAAAAGGTAGCTGTCGTCGGAAGCGGCCCCTCCGGTCTTGCGGCGGCGGATCTTCTGAACAGGAGAGGCCACGAGGTGACCGTTTATGAAAGAAAGGACCGGATCGGAGGCCTTATGCGCTACGGAATTCCGAACATGAAGCTTGATAAATCCGTGATCGACAGAAGAATCCGCCTGATGGAGGAAGCCGGGGTCCGCTTTATAACGGGAGCGGATGTGGGAAGGACCATTTCCGCTTCTGATCTGACCGCGGAATATGACAGCGTCATTCTTGCCTGCGGCGCGTCGAACCCCAGAGATATTCAGGTGCCGGGGAGGGACGCGAAAGGAATTTTCTTTGCGGTGGACTTCCTCAGCATGGTAACAAAGAAGCTTCTGGATACGGATTTCGAAACATATCCGAAGGAGCTTGCTGAAGGGAAAGAGGTCCTGATCATCGGAGGCGGCGACACGGGAAATGACTGCGTGGGGACCTGCATCCGCCTGGGGGCGAAGAAGGTCAGCCAGCTGGAGATGATGCCTCAGCCGCCGGCGGAAAGACTGCCTTCCAACCCGTGGCCTGAATGGCCCAGAGTATTAAAGGTGGATTACGGGCAGGAGGAAGCGATCTGGAAATTCGGAGAAGATCCTCGGATCTACCAGACAACGGTAAAAGAATTCCTGAAAGATAAAAAGGGAAATCTGAAGGGAGCGGTCCTTGTCAGTCTTCGGCCTGAGAAGGACGAAAAGACCGGAAGGATGAAGATGGTTCCGGTGCCGGGAACGGAGAGAGAGGTAAAAGCCTCCCTGGTACTGATTGCCGCCGGTTTTCTCGGAAGCGAATCCTATGTGACGGAAAGCTTTTCCATTTCCACGGATGAAAGAACCAATGTAAAGACAGAAAAAGGAAAGCATCTGACAAGCAGGCAGAAGATCTATACGGCCGGTGACATGCACCGGGGGCAGTCCCTTGTGGTATGGGCCATCGCGGAAGGCAGAAGCGCAGCCCGGGAGGTGGACGAGGCCCTGATGGGATACTCGAATCTCTGAACCTGCGGCAGGGAGGGACAGCGGGCGGGCTGTCTGCGCAGCCTGCCCTGGCGCGGGAAGCAGATCACGTCCCCGTGCGAGGGGGCGTAAATCGCAGCGCAGCCTGCCGGCGCGCAGGAAGCAGGGGCGCGGAAGAAAGGAAAACGGATACGCGGGAGAAGGAATATGGCGAAATACATCTTTGTGACAGGCGGCGTTGTATCAGGACTGGGGAAAGGGATTACGGCAGCTTCCCTCGGAAGGCTTCTGAAGGCCAGGGGACTTAAGGTAGCTGCACAGAAGCTGGATCCATATATCAATGTGGATCCCGGAACCATGAGCCCTTACCAGCATGGCGAGGTATATGTCACGGAAGACGGCGCGGAGACGGATCTTGACCTGGGACATTATGAGAGGTTTATCGATGAAGATCTGAACCGGTATTCCAATCTGACCTCCGGTAAGGTATACTGGAATGTGCTGAACAAAGAGCGCCGGGGCGAGTACCTGGGCTCGACGGTTCAGGTCATTCCGCATATCACGAATGAAATCAAGGAATTTGTCTACAGGGCCCGGACCCAGACCGGCGCGGATGTTGTCATAACGGAGATCGGAGGAACGATCGGCGACATAGAGTCCCAGCCCTTCCTGGAAGCAGTCCGTCAGATCTCACTGGAGGCCGGTGAAAAAAACAGCCTCTTTATCCATGTAACTCTCGTACCCTATCTTCAGGGATCCCATGAGCATAAGTCAAAACCCACCCAGCATTCCGTGAAGGAGCTGCAGGGAATGGGCATCAAGCCCGATATCATCGTCCTGCGCTGCAATGAACCGCTGGAGGAGAGCATCTTCCGGAAAATCTCCATGTTCTGCAATGT
>DGHP01000187.1 GCA_002392705.1 Lachnospiraceae bacterium UBA3845
CTACCGCATCGACCGGCTGGTCAGCGCCGATACGGACTGCCCGCCCTTTTATAAATATGAGTGCGAGATTACCAGAGGCGATATTGTCCACAAGGTCGGACTGGAATATAATCTGAACAGCACAAGCTGGATGCTGGATCTTGGAAGATGCAGCTGACATGCCGCTTTTCGGGCAGCAGCGCAGCCGGGGCCGGCAGGGATCCCGCCGCCTGCCCATATAAAAAATGTCTGTCTTCCGGGAACAGGTTCATCCTTTCTCCGAAAGACAGACATTATAAATTCTGCTGCATTATTCTGTTTTTCCTGCCGGTTCAGTCTGCTACGTCAAGCTCTTCCGTCTCTTCATACCATCCGAAATCATCATACTCGATATGCATCTGTTCATCCTCCTCTGCGAACTTTCTCTATGTTCTCCGCCCTGCGGCGGCCTTTTTCATTTCACAGTTTTATATACGGAGGAATTCCGGGAGATCCACGTAAAAATATTTTTTCCTGCGCTCAGCTGAGAGCCTTCTTCTCAGCCGTTTCCAGTTCTGCCGGCATCATCTGTGTGAACCTCCCATGACTGAAGTCACGAGAATGCGCCGACCAGTTTTCAACGTATAGACTTTCCAACTCCCGGCAGAACTTTTTCCCGCGTCTCCGGAAAGATCAGCCCTTCTTTCTCTTTCCTTTCATCAGCTTTTTCAGGGAATCTGCAGTTGACACATATTTATCCGCCGCAATCAGGATCCAGCCTTCTTTCGAAGCGGGAGCATGCCGGGAGAGCGGCCACATGTGGCAGCGGATCGCATCCTCTGTTTTTTCATCCAGATCCGGGATCAGCTTCCTGGCCTCCTCCACGGAATTCTCAGCGTGTTCCGTCCAGCACTGAATATCATTCTTATAGCGGTTTTTCCTGTCCGCCATCCCGAGATCATGGCACATAGCAGCCACAGAAACACATTTCCGGTCCGTGTGCAGGCCGATTTTATCCAGCGCATCGCAGAACTTCATAGCCTGCTGCTCAACCGCGATCGAATGATCTCCCACGTTGGTAGTATGATGATGCTTCTGCTCCATTATCTTCTGGAAGACAGGGGTATCCTGAATCGCTTTGCCGAGATCTTCCTCAGCAGTCTGTTCCATCAAAATATCCATTCCTTTTTTCCCCATCTATGATTCCCACAGCAGGCCGCAGGTCTTAAGCAGCAGCCTCCTTCCGTCAGTATGCTTCTTCCAGTTCGTCCCCAATCAGTTCTTTCGTATAGTCCAGCAGACCGGGCAGATCAAACACACATTTTTCCGCTGCGGTTCCTTCCGCATGTATCTCCAGCTTCTCATCGGAAGCATATTCCGCATACAGATAATAACGGGGGCCGGAGACATTGTTTTTCATATAATATCCATTATGCTCCAGGATGCCGAGTTCTTCCATTTTACCGGCTAATCCGCGGATATATTCCCCGGACACCTCTCCGTTCCATCTGTACACAATGTAAGAGTTTCCCATGATATCGAAGCTCATATTATAACTGTCATCCTCTTTTTCAATCTGCCAGCTGTAATAGCCCATCGGCCATTCATCGTCAAGCCCATATCCGAAGCTGCGGTCAAAAGTCAGTGAAAAATACGTAATATCGTCCGATTCTATGCTTTTGGGAAGATCTTTGGAAAGATCCTGAATCTCGAGCTCTTTTTCAAGATCCTCTTCCCGCACAAAGCGATAGGTGTGTCCCTCGCCATCCATGATCTGCGCATAGGACAGCAGGCTGCCGTCGCTGCGCAGTTCAATATCACCCAGCAGGCCGAATCCTTCCGGCTCTGTCCCTACAAGTCTCGTCGAATAAGCTGTTTTTTCCAGCTCATAAGGATATGTTTCGCTCCATTCGCCGAAACTGATCACAAGCTCCGTGTCATCTATATCCAGCGCAGTATCCCCGTTGACGTCCACCCAGTGTCCCTGCAGCTTCTTAAGCGCAGTATCTTTTGCCGGGCACATACCGCAAAACGCAAGCGTCAGCAGAATACTGATACAGCCGGCTCTCAAAAGCATTTTCTTCATTCCCGGTCCCTCCTGTCCGAACTCTTTAAGACTGCAGCGTCTACGTATCTTCCATCATTATAAATCCCGGAACCTTTTATGCCAACAGGAATAATCTCACTTAATACATAACGCTGGTCACCTGCAGGGTGATGGCCGCGGCAGCAATCAGAATGGACAGGTACAGAATCATCATATTCCGGTTTGAAAAGAAGGCCGCACATTCCCTGACATAGGCATTCGGCCAGAACCACCATTTTGTTTTCGCGCCGAGGCCTTCCGCCGCCAGCTTAACCTTGTTGGCCAGAATACCGCTTCTGAGCACATGATAATTTGTCGTCACATAGCAGACCTTCGCGCCGGATGAGTCCGGATTCTGCCCGTCGATAACCTTTTTGCTGAACTCCATATTCTGGAAGGTATTCATGGACCGGTCTTCCGGAAGGACATACTCAGCGGGGATATCCGTCCCCGCTATATAATTGCTCATCGCCTCTGCCTCCGGCATCGGCTCATTTCTGCCCTGCCCGCCGGAAGGAATGAGAAAGGCGGCTTTTCCTGTTTTCTGCTTCTGCATCCGCCAGAAATCAAGCGCCTTATCAACTCTCGCTTTTAAAAGGGGCGTAAGCGTCCCGTCTTTCCTGAAACAGCAGCCAAGAATCAGAATATAGTCACGGTCCGGTTCCGGTACATGTTTTGCAGCTCTCAATCCGCAGATGATCGTACTGAGCAGAATACATTCCATATAGGTAAAAGCAATACCGACCGCATTTCTTATCATCGTGATGACCCTAAGCGCGTCATAAGAAAGATCGTAATGATACAGTAATCCGGATGCTGCATATGACCCGGCCACCGCAGCGGTCAGAATCATTCCGAGCAGAATACCCAGCGCATTCTGAAAACGAGGGCGTTCATGCCGCAGAAGCGCGATATTGCTGACAATCAGCAGACCGCTGAACAGAAGAAGCGCGGGACGGGAAGCGGCAAAAAACTTTTTTCCGGCCTGGGCAAAATCCAGCACAAGCAGCCAGACCGGATATGCATACTGATTGGACAGATATCTGTAATAATAAGGAATCGCAAAGCATAAAAACATGCCGGAGAAAATCATGACACCGCAGGTAAAAATGGCTTCGTTGGAGTTTGCCAGGGGGCCCCGCAATTTCAGGAAGCCGGCCAGCATGATAAAAAATACTCCGGTCAGAAACAGCAGCACAAAAAGCAGGATGAATTCGCTTCCCGTGAAGCTTCCCGTCTCCCAGGAAAAAGCAGATTTAAAGCGCCCGATTTTAATGGTATCCCCCGCCAGCACCTGTCCATGCGTATCCTTCACTGACATTTCGTACTGTCCCGTTTTTTCCGGCAGCATGGAGATGCTGATGACGGTCCGGGTCCCCTGCAGCGTCATAATGGAGCGGACTTCGCAGGATTCTACAAAAATCCCCTCTCCTTCCCATTCGATCCCGACATCAGAGGATCTCAGTCCTTTGACGGTGTCTCCCAGAGGCAGGTCGAGAACAAAACGTCCGTGGCCCGAAAGCCATAAAGCAAAACCCAGAATCAGCAGACCGGCACCCAGAGCTGCAACCTGTATAATGATACACATTTTCGCGGATCTCAGCGACGGGAAGCACTTCAAGACAGTTCCCTCCTCCCAAAACATAGTTCTGTACCATGACGCAATGCCCCGGATGACTGTTCTGCAGCCCGGCCTTACCGTCTGCCTGCTGCTTTCAGATTCTTACCAGCTCATAGTCTCTGCTTCCGAGGCCGATCTCTTCGGCATGAATCAGGCCGGCCTCCCATTCGGCGTCCGGATGGTTCATGTGGAAATATTCATGGTTGGGGTCTTCCTTCCATAAGGACTTGATATGCCGGTCAAGGCGGCTTCCCTCGCATACGGGCATCTTGTTGCACAGATCGACGCAGGCCTGGTCCAGTGCAACCGGGTCGAAGGATGCCAGCATCCCGACATCGGGTATGATGGGAATATCATTCTCGCTGTGACAGTCGCAGAAAGGCGAAACATCACAGATCAGCGAGATGTGGAAAGCCGGCCGGCCTTTCACCACCGCATAGGTATATTCCGCGATTTTTTCTGACAGAAGGGCAGCGGAATTCGCAACGCTGGGTTCGATGGCATCTTTCGGACAGATTGCGAGACATCGGCCGCAGCCGACGCATCTGGCGTGATCAATATGCGCTTTTCCGTTTTCGATCACGGGTCCCTCATGGGCACAGATTCTTGCACAGGAGCCGCAGCCGATGCAGCGTTCCGTCTCCACAACGGGCTTGCCTTCCCAGTGCTGCTCCATTTTCCCCGAACGGGAGCCGCTGCCCATGCCGAGGTTTTTCAGTGCGCCGCCGAAGCCGGCTTCCTCATGCCCTTTAAAGTGCGTCAGCGAGATAATGATGTCGGCATCCATGATGGCCTGGCCGATTTTGGCTTCCTTAACAAGAGGAAGGTTGATGGGCACCAGCGCCTCATCGGTTCCCTTGAGGCCGTCCGCGATGATCACATGGCAGCCGGTCTGCAGCGGAGAAAACCCGTTAAGGTAGGCTGTGTCCATATGGTCGAGGGCATTCTTCCGGCTGCCGACATAGAGCGTGTTGCAGTCGGTCAGGAAAGGCTTTCCGCCGCGCTCGCGCACATAATCCGCAACTACTTTTGCGTACTGCGGGCGCAGATGGGCGAGATTCCCGAGCTCACCGAAATGGATTTTGATCGCGGCATACCGGTCTTCAAACCGGATCTCCTCAAATCCGGCACGCTTCATCAGCCGGTGCAGTTTCTGTGGAAGTGTTTCGGAAGGGGTTGCATGAAAATCCGTAAAAAAAACTTTAGATTTATTCATAATAATACCTCTCTGACCCTTGAATCTAAATTGAACAGATGGTTGACCTTTCCTGCAATATAACAGATAATCCCCCCTTTCTTCAAGTCACTCTTATTCACGGCCTTCCCAGGCTGCTATACACGTTCCTCCACACATCAGGTAACATAGGCGGCCTGTGAAGAAATCTGAATTTCCTTATTCCATAATATGTAGTCCTGTGATACAATACATGTAGTAATCAAAACTACATTGTTCCACATTGTAAATTAAAGAGGTGAATTATGGTAAAATATATTGCCGATTCGGCCTGCGATCTGAAAGACTACCCTGGTATCTGCTTTGAGACGGTTCCTCTTACTTTATCGACCGACAGCAGAACGATTGTAGATAGCCCTGATCTTGATATTCATGAGACGCTGGATTATTTTTACGGACATCACGGCCGCTCCTTCACGGCATGTCCCTCCACTCAGGCCTGGATCGATTCCTTTGAAGGCGCGGATGAGATCTATGTGGTGACGATCACGAGCGGTCTGTCAGGAACATGGAACAGCGCGAATGTAGCAAAAAGACAGTATCAGTCAGAGCACCCGGACGTGAAGATCTATGTGGTGGATTCCCTGTCCACAGGACCCGGGGAAGTTCTTCTGCTTGAAAAAATCGTCGAACTGAAACAGCTCGGCAGAAGTTTTGAGGAGGTCTGCGAAGAGGTGGAACGCTACAAGAGCAGTCTCAGGCTTTATTTCGGACTGCGCAGCCTCCATAACCTGGCCCAGAACGGAAGGGTCAGCAAGCTTGTCGCCTCCGCCATCGGATTTATGAATATCCGGATCCTGGGAACCGCGAGCAAGGAAGGAACGATCGAGACCGTCGCCAAATGCAGAGGAGATAAAAAGCTGGTCGATACCACCCTTTCGGAGTTCAGGAAAGCCGGCTACAAAGGCGGAAAGATCCGTATCTGCCACGTGGAGAGCCCGGCTCTTGCCAAAACGCTGGAAGACCAGCTCCGCGGTGAGTACGGGGAGGTCGATATCAAAACGATTCCGGCCAGAGGGCTCTGCAGTTTTTACGCCGAGAGAGGCGGTTTCATCATCGGATGTGAATGCTGAAAAGATCGTTTGCCAGAAGAGGCGTGAGAAAAGGAACTTCTCCTTTTCCCACGCCTTTCTTATGACCTGTTTTTATTCCTTGCACAGACCGTGCCGGAGAAAAGCCCGATACAGCCCGTCCTCCGTCACGGCCGGGCAGATCTCATCCGCGATCTGCTTTATTTCTTCGCTGCCACCCGCCATACAGATCGAAAGCCCCGCCGTTTCAAGCATTTCACGGTCATTGACGCTGTCCCCGAACGCGATGCTGTCTTCCACGGGGATTCCCAGCTTTTCACAGACCCTGCGCACCGCTTTTCCCTTATCGAACTTCCGGTTGACCAGTTCTCCGTCGGTAAAGCCGAATCTGCCGCCCTGAGGGATCGAGAAAAAGAAGTCTTCTCCCAGCAGGCGCTGCGGCTCTTTAAGCTGCGCCTTGTCTTCCGCCATCATAACAATCTTGTAGACCGGCTGTCCCCTGTATTCCGCCATCGGCCGGATATTGAGCTCGGATTCGATCTGCTCCTTCCATCTGAGCATCTCGCTGCTCCCGCCTTCCCCCTCATGTTTTCTCAGAAAATCCTTGAACGCTTCGTCGACATAAGAGCCGTCCAGGCACTCAATCATACAGAAAACCCCGTTTTTCTTCAGGACCCTGACTGCCTTCTCCTGCTGCTCAGGCTTCATGGGACAGTCGAAGATCAGCTCCTCCCCGCAGCGGATATAGCCTCCTGAACTGGCAACTACTCCGTCAAATGAATACTGAAGAAGCGCAGACAGCATGCCAAGGCTCCTGCCGGAGCAGAGAAAGACGAGGTGCCCTGCCTCCCTGGCCCCGCGGATCGCCCGCAGGGCGGACTCCGGAGGAGTGTTCTTCCCCGGTTCTGTCAGTGTGCCGTCTATATCCAGAAAAATCACTCTTCGCTTCATCTCTCCTCTTCCTCCGCTTCCTGCGTATCTGTATTTCCTTCAAAGAACCGGGGAAAGTTCCCGGCATCCGTATCAGCTTTTCTGCGCCCTTCTTTCCGGAAAAACGGACCGTCTCAGTATTCTTCCCGAATCCCCCTGGCCAGAAACTACTATAGCACAAATAAGCAATTAAGCGCTGACAGAGCGCAAAAATTATGTAGCTTCCGGGAAAGCAATTTATTTAAAATAACAGTATCTGTTCAGTACCCCGGACTCAGGCTGCTTCGCAGTCTTCCTTTCCGGCGGCAGGGTGCTGAACCGTTTCAAATGAAAGAAAATGCAAGGAGGGAATACAATGCTTCGGACAGCAAAAGTGGAAAACGGAATACTGCGCGGCCTCCCGGGCGCCGACCCGCGGGTCACGGCCTTTAAAGGGGTGCCGTTTGCGGCTCCTCCGGTCAATGAAAACCGCTGGAGAGCGCCTCAGCCCTGCCCGGACTGGGAAGGCGTCAGGGATGCGTTTGAATTCGGGCCGATCTCCATGCAGGATACGCCCGGCACCGGGGACGGGCTCTATGACAGGGAATGGCATGTGGATCCTGAGATACCCATCAGTGAAGACTGCCTTTACCTGAATGTGTGGACCCCGGCGAAAACTGCCGGCGAGAAACTGCCCGTCCTTGTCTGGTATTTCGGAGGCGGGTTCCAGTGGGGCTATACGTCTGAGATGGAATTTGACGGGGAGCGCCTTGCCCGCAGGGGAATCATCGTGGTCAGCGCCGCCTACAGACTGGGCGCCTTCGGTTTTCTCGCGCATCCCGAGATCACGGATGAAGCCCCGGACAGACCCGGGAATTTCGGTCTGCTGGACCAGCAGGCCGCTCTGAAATGGGTCCGGAGAAACATCGCTGCCTTCGGCGGCGATCCGGCCAGAATCACCATCGCCGGCCAGTCCGCGGGCGGGGGCAGCGTTCTGAACCAGATGACATGCGAAGAGAATTTCGAAGATATCTCCGGCGCCGCCATCTTCAGCGGCATCATCCGGAATTTTGATGAAGACAATGATATCTTCCGCCCTGTCAGTCTTAAGGAGGCGGAAAAGAAGGGGGAATCCTTTTTTGAATTCCTGGGCGTGAAAAGTCTCGAAGAAGCCCGGAAGCTTGACGCTTTCCTCATCCGGGACAGATACGCGGAATATGCGCAGGAACATCCGCGGATGTTCCCCTTTGCCGACGGGAAGGTGTACAAAGACGACCCGCTGAAAAGGTTCATTGAAGGTAAACGCGCTCCTGTCCCGGTCCTCTCCGGCAATACCGGGGACGAATTCCGCGCCGGGGGAATCAATACGGTCGAAAAATCGGTAAAAACCGCTTTTCTGGACGCGCAGGCCGCTGATCCTGATGCCGCAAAGATGTATTATTACCTCTTTGATCCCGATATCCCCGGATGGGACAGGGCGGGAAGCTTTCATTCCTGCGACCTCTGGTTTTTCTTCGAAACCCTCGGGAAATGCTGGAGGCCTTTCGGGGGACGCCATTTTGACCTTGCCAGGCAGATGTGCGACTATTTCGCGAACTTCATCAAATACGGGGATCCGAACGGAAAAGGCCGGGACGGCGAAGAGCTGCCGGAATGGGATGCCTACTGCGATGAAAACAGGGCGGAGATGGTATTTGCTTCCTCCGGAGCGGCGCAGCGGCAGGAGATACCGGGATTCGGGAAACGGCAGGCCTTCAATCCCTATCTTCCCTCCTGGGAATATATTCCCGACGGGGAACCCTATGTATTCGGGGACAGAATCTATGTCTACGGCTCCCATGACCTGTATGACAGCGAAACCTTCTGCATGGGGGACTATGTGTGCTGGTCCGCGCCGGTCAGCGAGCCCGCCGCCTGGAGGTATGAAGGCGTTATCTACCCGAAGCGGTCCGACCCGCTCAACAAGGATGGGCATATGTGCCTGTATGCCCCGGACGTCACGGTCGGACCGGACGGAAGATACTACCTGTATTATGTTCTCGATAAGGTGGGCATTGTCTCTGTCGCGGTATGCGATGAACCCGCCGGGCACTATGAATTTCTCGGATACGTTCACTATCCCGACGGCACGAGGCTGGGAGAGCGGGAAGGCGATGAGCCCCAGTTTGATCCCGGCGTACTGACAGAAGAAGACGCAACTTATCTTTATACCGGCTTCTGCGGAAGCGGCGACCGCTCACGCCACGGGGCCATGCTGACCGTGCTCGGGCCGGATATGCTCACGGTGACGGAAGCGCCGGAAATCATCGTGCCGGGAAGCTGCTACAGCAAAGGGACCGAATTTGAGGGACATGCCTATTTTGAGGCGGCGTCCATCCGGAAAAAAGACGGAAAATACTGGTTCATCTATTCTTCCGAGCTCATGCATGAACTCTGCTGGGCATCGGCGGACAGTCCCCGGGGAGAATTCCATTACGGCGGTGTCCTGGTCAGCAACTGCGACATGCATATAGATTCCTATAAGCCTGCGGAGGAAGCCTCCGCATACGGTGCCAACAATCACGGGAGCATGGTGCAGATCGGAGACAGCTGGTATATCTTCTATCACAGACATACGAACGGAAGCTGGTTCTCCAGACAGGGATGCGCCGAAAAGCTGACCTTCCGGGCAGACGGAAGCGCCGTGCAGGCGGAACTGACTTCCTGCGGCCTGAACGGCGGGCCGCTGTCCGACAGGGGCGAATATCCCGCTTACATCGCCTGCAACCTTTTCCGTGAGAATCACGCGGTCTACGTCGAAGCGGACGCGCCGAGAGTCGTGCAGGAAGGCGGAGAAGGCCAGTATCCCTCCGCGCATATCCGCGGAATGACAGACGGCAGCACGGCAGGCTTTAAGTATTTCTCCTGCAGCGGCGTAAAAGGATTAAGAATCCGGACAAGGGCCTACGCCAACGGCTTCTTTGAAGTCAGGGCTTCCTATGGCGGCAGAATTCTCGGAACGATTCCGGTAGAGGGAACCAATCTCTGGACGTCCGGTGAATGCCGCTTTGAGGAGAACGCATTTCCCGACGGAACACAGCCGCTCTATCTTACCTTCCGGGGAAGCGGCAGCTGCAGCCTGAAGTCCTTCGAGTTTCTGCATTAAAAAACGCCGGATCGGCAGCCGGGCGCTGAAACGCGGCCCGGTCCGGTCCGGCAGCCTTTTTTCTCTCAGGATACACCGGTCTTCGCAGTGCAAAGGCCGTTCTCTTCACAATACCGCTCAGCGGGAGATCCGGGCGCGGCGCTGACTGTAAGGGCGCTGCAGCCGATGAAAGCACCCTGTCCGATCCGGCTGACGCTCTCAGGAATCGTCAGCAGGGTCAGAGCCCTGCAGTCATAGAAGGCCAGGTAGCCGATGGACTCGACTTCTCCGGGAAGAGCAAGCTCCTTAAGCGCGCTGCAGCCCGAAAAAGTTCCGTTTCCGATCCGTTTTACAGAGGAAGGAAGGGTCATCCCTGTCAGAGCGCTGCAGCCGTAAAAGGCATGATCCTGAAGCTCAAGGAGTCCCTCCGGAAGAAGAATCTCCTTAAGACCGGCGCAGCCCGAGAAGGCCCCGGCCCCGATCTGCTCCGTCCCCTCCGGCACGGAATACGTCTCCTTCCCCGGATCCCCGTAGTAGGTAATCAGCCGTTTCTGCTCTTCCTCAACCAGAATCTCCCCGTCCGCGCGCAGGGAGGAATGTCCCTCCCCGATCCGGATCTCCCTCAGCCTGCCGCAGCCGGAAAAAGGATTCTCCCCTTCCAGGCGCACGGAAGATGGCAGCGTAATCCGGGTCAGGCCCGCGCATCCGTCGAAAGCCCCCGTTCCCAGAGAAGAGAGCTCTTCCGGGAGCGCCGGGTCATCCAGCTCCCCGCACATGGCAAATGCCCTGCTGCCGATCAAGGTCAGACTGTCCGGAAGATGAATCTTCTCAAGACTATAGCAGCCGCCGAAGCTGCCGGTGCCGATCCTGTGAACCCCGTCCGGAACGGTTACCTCCTTCAGCCAGAAGCGCCATTCAAATGCCTTGTCCCCGATTTCGGACACCGGATGTCCCTTCATCGCCGAAGGAATTTCCAGAACGGCATCCCTTCCCGAATAGCGGCGGATCTGTGCCGTGCCGTCCTCAAGGACAATAAAGGCGAAGTCCCCGTCCGTATAACGCATGATCCGGACCACTTCCGCAACCACCCAGGCACCGGGAAAGCACAGAAATACGCACAAAAGGATGATCAGATAGTTCTTTTTCATGGCTTCTCTCCTTTCTTC
>DGHP01000154.1:0-11923 GCA_002392705.1 Lachnospiraceae bacterium UBA3845
ATCCAGCTTTCGCGGGTCATCTCGGAAATCTTACTCATATGGTTCCCCTCCTGTTCTCAAATGAATCCTCTTCTTAGTGATTCGGTCTTCAGTTACTGAGCGCGGACGGTCTTTCATTCCTGCTGCTGTCTGCGGCCCGGAACGGAATCAGTCTCCGCGCAATCATATGAACCCACTATATCTGATGCGCTTCAAAAAAGCAACGAAAAAAGACTCCTTTTTATGTTCGTTTCTTAAGAGAAGGCAGCTTCCCGGGCCTTCATTGTGCAATTTTTTTACCCTTTCTGAACAAGGGCCAAAGCCTCCATTTCTTTCTTTTCAGGCAGTTCCGGACACAGTCCGCCCCTCCCTTTCTTCCCTTTCCCGCGCCATGCCTTTGTCATTTTTCATCATATGTTCGCAGTTTCATGGTCATTTTGACGGTTTTGTATCCCCGTCATTTTCCGACGAAAATATTTTGACTAACAATTCGACGGAATCTCATCTTGTAAATCTCTCTTTTATCCAGTATAATCAGACAGGATAACTGTTTTTCTTTCAGGACGATTGTTTCTGTTGTTATCCGCTGCTTTCCATATGTTCGTTTATATGATCGTTTTCAGGAGGTGTCCGCCCTATGAAACCTTATGCAATCGGCCTTTATGAAAAAGCGATGCCGAAATCCATGACATGGCCCGAAAAACTGGAATGCGCCAGGGACTGCGGCTATGATTTTGTGGAGATCAGCATCGATGAGACGGATGACAAGCTCGCCCGTCTGGAATGGACAAAAGAAGAACGGCTTGAGCTGGTTGGGGAGATGCGCAGGACCGGTGTCCCGATCCGCAGCATGTGCCTGTCCGGCCACCGCAAGTACCCCTTCGGTTCCGCCGATCCCGCAGTCCGGGAACGCAGCATGCAGATCATGGAGAAAGCCATAGAGCTTGCAGATGATCTGGGCATCCGCATCATTCAGCTGGCGGGCTACGATGTTTATTATGAGGAAAGCACTCCCGAGAGCGTGCGTCTTTTCAGGGAGAACCTGGCGAAGGCGACCAGCATGGCGGCAGCAAAGGGAGTTGTGCTTGCCTTTGAGACCATGGAGACAGAATTCATGAACACCACTGCAAAGTCCATGGAATATGTGAACCTGATCGACAGCCCCTGGCTGGGGGTCTATCCGGATTCCGGCAACCTGACCAACGCCGCGGTAAGCTACGGTACCGATGTGCTTGAAGACCTGGAGACCGGCAGGGGTCATATTTTCGCCCTGCACCTCAAGGAGACCGTTCCCGGAAAGTTCCGCGAGATTCCCTTCCTCACAGGCCATGTCGACTTCCCCGCCGTGATCGCCAAAGCCTGGGATCTGGGGATCCGCCGTTATGTCACGGAGATGTGGGACGTCGGAAAGCCGGACTGGAAAGAAGACATCCTCTTTGCCAACCGCAGCATGAGTGAGATCCTCGACCGGCAGACTCCCTGAGACTGTCCTGCGCATCTCACGCATCTGTCCGCTTAAATCCGCCGCTTCCGGCGGCCTGGCGTGTGAAGAGCCGCGAACAGATAACAAGAAGAATACGATTTACCCCTCAGGAGGATTTTTAATATGAAAGTCGAGAAAAAAGTTGTTGCAGGTCTCAACAAATGCTATGCTATCTCTGAGCTTCCGTTTAAGGGGCAGCACTGCTTCCTGGTAGCCGCCGAGAAACAGGATCCCTGCTATCTCTTCTCCGAAGACGGAGAACTTCTGGATACCGTATGGAAAGAGCCGGGCGGAGTCATGACCATGACGCCGGTGCCGGGGGCGGACGGACAGTTTCTCGCCACGCACAGGTTCTATTCTCCGAATGATTCCCTGGAAGCAAAGATCGTCATTGTCACTTATAAAGAGGACGGCAGATGGGAGGTCCGCACCCTCTGCAAGGCGCCTTTCGTACATCGTTTCGGCATTCTCAGCCGCGGCGGCATTAACTATCTGATCGTCTGCTGCCTGAAGACCGGGCACGAGTACAAGAACGACTGGCGTTTCCCGGGCGCATGTTTCGGGGCAGAACTTCCGGCAGACCTCTCCTCCTTCGATGAAGATCATCCGCTTGCCCTGAGCCTTATCAAGGGCGGGATGCTCAAAAACCACGGTTACAGCCTGATCCGCCGCGGCGGACACGATGCCGCTCTGGTCGGCTGCGAACAGGGTACCTTCGTATTCAATCCACCCGCAGTACGCGGTGCGGACTGGGAAGTGGAGCAGCTTCTGTCCATCCCTTCCAGCGACTCTGTCCTTCTCGATTTCGACGGTGACGGAAAACTGGAACTTGGCTGCATCAGTCCTTTCCACGGGAATTCGCTCACCATCTACCATCTGGACGAGCACGGCAATTATGTCCCGCAGTGGAAGTATCCCCGCCCGGAGGCGGAGACCGAGATGATCCACGCGACCTGGGCCTGCACGATGCTCGGAAAGCCGACCTGGATCATCGGCTGGAGAAAAGGCACAAAGGACACCATCGCCATCACATGGGACGCGGAAGCAGGCGACTACCGGACCGAATTCATCGACCGCAATACCGGCTGCGCCAACGCCCTTCATTTTGTCAATAAAGAAGGCAAAGACGTAATCATCGGCACCAACCGCGAGATCGACGAGATCGCGATGTACACTGTCACAGAGTAAAAAGAATCCGGCTCATCCGGAAAAGAAAGGGGAACTGTCATGCTGGAAGAACTGAAACGTCAGGTTTATGAGGCGAACATGGAACTGCCCAGGCGCAATCTTGTGACCTATACCTGGGGGAACGTCAGCGGAATCGACCGCGAGGCCGGCCTTTTTGTCATCAAGCCCTCCGGAGTGGAATATGATGAACTGCGTCCGGAAGACCTGGTTGTCATGGACCTGAAGGGCAACAAAGTGGAGGGTGACATGAACCCGTCATCTGACACCAAGACACACCTGGTTCTGTACAACGCATTTCCTGAGATCGGCGGCATCGTTCACACCCACAGCACAAACGCCGTGGCATGGGCCCAGGCAGGACGCGACATTCCCGCATACGGCACCACCCACGCGGACTATTTCTACGGCCCGATCCCCTGCGCCAGGAATCTGACCCCCGAGGAGATCGAGGAAGACTATGAGATGAACACCGGCCATGTGATCGTGGAAACCTTCACGAAGCGCGGCATCAATCCCGTCTATGTTCCCGGCGTTGTCTGCCGGAACCACGGTCCCTTCACATGGGGCAAAGACGCGGCGCAGGCTGTCTACCACGCGGTCGTTCTTGAAGAAGTCGCGCGCATGGATATCCTCACCGAGCAGGTCAACCCGAAGGTTGAGCCCGCCCCGCAGTGCATATTTGACAAGCATTTCATGCGCAAGCACGGCCCGAACGCTTACTACGGACAGGGCGGACACTGATCCGGCCGCGGACTGCAGACCGCACACAGCTTCGGCCGGGCTGCGGAATACAAACCGCGTACAGTTTCGGCCGGACTGCGGAATACAGACCGCGTACAGTTTCGGCCGCGCAGCGGAACTATGCCGCCCCTGACGGCGCAGATCCGGTGCAGCAGACGTCGGGTAAATTTACTTTGTTATTGTAAAATACAGGGCAGAAGCTCTGTCTGATAAAGGAAAGGAGTATCTCTCATGAAACAGTTCCAGTACACCATCACTGATCCTGTAGGCATCCATGCAAGACCTGCCGGAATCCTGGCCAAGGAAGCAAAGACTTATGACTCTGTCGTAAAGATCATCAATGCGGCCGGCAAGGCGGCGGAAGCCAAGAAACTTATGGCTCTTATGGGCCTTGGCATCAAGCAGGGCGAGACCATCACCGTCACCGTCGAGGGCGGCGATGAAGAAGGCAACGCTGCAAAGATCGAAGAGTTCTTCAAGACCAATCTGTGATTATTCGTTACGATTCCGGGCCTGTCTGAAATCAGGTTCCGGTTCGTTGTGCCTGCATGTAAGAAACAGGTTCTGATTTCCTGCTGCAGATAATCAGAGAGGCTGTGAGATCATTTTCTCACAGCCTCTTTTCATCTGTCTTTTCCAATTTCCTTCCTGACCGCACCCGGTCCTCCTGCCATGTCCCGTGACACGCCTGATTCTCCTGTCCTTCTCCTGACCGCACCCGGTCCTCCTGTCCGGTCCTGGGGCACGCCTGATTCTCCTGTCCTTCCTCTGACTGGATCCGGTCCTCCTGCAGGATCTCGGCAAGCAGCTGCCGCTCCTCTTCTGTCAGGACTCTTTTTTCGAGAAGATCAGGCCTGCGTCTCAGCGTCAGTGCAAGCGACTCCTTCAGCCTCCATCTCCGGACTTTCCCATGGTCCCCGCTCAGCAGCACCCCGGGAACCTTCTCGCCGTTATAGTCGGCAGGCCGTGTATACTGGGGATATTCCAGCAGTCCGTTCTCAAAGGATTCCTCCGCCGTGCTCTCTGCCCGCAGGGATCCTTCAAGCAGCCTGATGACAGAGTCCATGACAACCCGCGCCGCCAGTTCCCCTCCCGTCAGGATATAATCCCCGATCGAAATCTCCCGGTCCGCGCGGCTTAAAATTCTCTGGTCGAAGCCCTCATAGTGCCCGCACAGGAGGATCAGATGCTCCTTCCCGGCCAGCTCATGGGCCATCTTCTGGTCATATTTTTCCCCGGCCGGCGTAAGCGCCGCCACAAAGCTGCCGCTCCCGCGGACCGTATCCAGCGCCTTCAGGACCGGAGCGCATCGCAGGACCATCCCTGCCCCTCCCCCGAAGGTCGAGTCGTCGATATGGCGGAAGCTCCCTCCCGCAAAAGGCCGCACGTCGATATACTCAATCTGCGCCGCGCCCTTCTGAATGGCCCGCCGGATTACAGGCTCCTCCTCGAATCCCCGGAACATTTCAGGAAAAATCGTCAATACACTGATCTTCATCCGCCATCTCCATTGCAGCAGCTCTGACAGCACCGCGCGGTCTCTTCCCGGCGCTGTATTTCATTGGAGAAACTACTGATTCCATCAGTGTTTCCTCAGTGCCTCCGATGACAGGTCCATCTCTTTCGCGGCAAACCCGGGATCTCCCTCTCTGAAACAGCAGGAAAAACAATACCCTTCCGCTGCCTTCAGTTCCCGCAGCAGGAAAGCGTCCCCTCCCTGCAGGGGAATCAGAAGCGGGTCCCCGGGATAAGGACTGCAGCCGGAAGCATCCTCTTCCCGCATCCGGATCTCAAAGCTGTCCAGAGGGATCTGCAGGCCTCTCCCGACCGCTTTCACATAGCTCTCCTTCAGGGTCCACAGCCTGGTAAAACGCAGGATCCGTTCCTGCCCGGCCGCTTCCCTCACCCAGAGCGCCTCAGCTTCGCTGAAATACCGCAGCAGGCTGTCCGCCTCTTTCAGATGAACCCATTCGGCGTCGCAGCCGCATGCCGCCCCGGAAAGGATGCAGAGAACCAGGCCCGCTGTATGGGACAGGTTAAAATAAAGTTCAGGGTAATCCTTCAGGTAAGGTTTCCCGTAATCCGTCTCCCCCAGTCGCAGGGACCTGCCGTCCGCCGGCCCTTCCGGCCCTGAGAGAATTCCAAGATCCGACAGCGCCAGGCTGAGCAGCACGCCCGCTCCCAGGGACTCCCGCCTGACGGCAGGATTGTGCAGACGCTCTGCCTTCCGTCTCCGCTCCTCAGGCAGGAGCCGGAAATAATGCTGAAACAGCGCTTCATCCTCCAGGGGGGCAAGGGAGGCTGTATAGACTTTTGTAGTCAAAGCCCGCATTTCCTCTCATTCATCTGATAAAAACAGCAATTCCGATCCCGATCAGAATCAGGCCGCCCAGAATCGACGCATACCGGGACAGATGCATGCGAAATACCATGCCGATCCTGACCCCTGCTGCGCACAGGCAGAAGGTTACCAGGGCGATTATGGAAGAAGCTGTCAGGGCTGCCCTAAGATCGTAATCTGCTATGGTAAATCCCACGGAGAGCGCATCGATCGAAGTCGCCACGCCCTGCACCAGCAGTTCCCCGCGGCCGAGCTGCACATCCTTCTCTTCCCCGCCGCGGAAGGCTTCCAGGATCATCCTGGAGCCGATAAAGACCAGGAGAATCAGCGCGATCCAGGGAATATATCTCTGAAAAGCGCTGAAATATTCCACTACAGTATGCAGACACACCCAGCCGGCAAGGGGCATGATAAACTGAAAAAATGCAAAACAGGCGGCGATCCGGATGAGTCTGCTCCGGTTCATGCCGGAATCACTCAGGCCGTTTGCCACAGATACCGAAAAGGCGTCCATGGCAAGACCGACCCCGAGCATAAACGAATAGAATATAAAAGCAAAAGAAATACGCATTGTCCGGCCCTCTCAGTCATTCTTCCGTCAGTCTGAGTGAAAGCGCTTGTTTCCCAGATTCAGACATCTCTGCAGATCCCGGTCTTTTCCGTACACCAGAATCGACTGTCCGCCCTCCAGCATCGTCTCCGGACCGATCTTCATATTCAGCTGCTCATCCCGCTTGACAGCCATAATATTGACGTGATATTTCCCGTTCAGATCCAGCTCGCCGATCGTCATGCCGGCCCAGTAGGCCGGAACCCCAACCTCAAAGATCGAATTCGCGCCGGGCAGCTCGATATAATTCAGCACATTGTTGACACTGTAGCGGATCGCCGTCCAGTTCGCCATCTCCCTCTCCGGATACACGACCGCGTCCGCTCCGTTGCGCAGAAGGAACTTCTCCTGCACTTCATCCGACGCGCGGGCAACCACCTGCTTCGCGCCGCACTCCTTGAGAATATAGGTTGTCTCAAGGGAAGTCTGGAAACTGTCCCCGATCGCCACAAAGCAGATGTCAAAGCTTTCCGGTCCCAGGGAGCGGATAAAGCTTTTGCTGGTGCCGTCGCCGATCATACTGTTCACCGTATAGGGGAGGACCTGTTCGATCTCCTCCTCATCCGTATCGATCGCCATGACTTCATATCCGAGCCCGGACAGCTTCTGACAGAGGTGCCTTCCGAACCTTCCGACTCCGATCACTAGAAATGTTTTCATCTGTGCTCCTTCCAAAATATGCTTCCGCGTTATTCCGCCGCCGGCGGGACTTTCCGCCATTTGTCCGCGCAGGGCCCGCATGCGGAAAAATCAGCCCTCTTTCCTATCATCCAACCGTCACTGTGTCGGCCGGATACTTCGCATTTCCCCTCTTTTTAGGTGCCACGGCGGCAAAAATCAGAGTGAGCCCGCCCACGCGCCCGAAGAACATCATCACGGTCAGCATCAGCTTGGAGAGCAGCCCCAGCTGAGGCGTTATGCCGAGGGTCAGGCCGACTGTCGCCACAGCGGACGCGCTTTCAAACATCGCCGCGCGGAGGGGAACTCCCTCCAGGTGGCAGATGGAAAGTGAGCCGACGGCAAACAGTATGACGTCCAGCCAGAAAACCGCGTTGGCGCTGCGCAGCACGTCGCTGCTGATCCTGCGGTGGAAAGCCGCGGCCTCCTTCTCCCGGAAAAATACGCTCATCATCGATATCATCATGACGCTGACCGTCGTGATCTTCATGCCGCCGGCCGTCGAACCCGGCGCGCCTCCGATCAGCATCAGAATGATCGTAACCGCGATTCCGCCGTCCGAAAATTCCGTAAAATCCGCAGTGTTGAAGCCCGCGGTTCTGGGCGTTACCGCATGAAAGAGGCTGGACAGGAAACGTTCCCCCGACGGCAGCGTGCGGAATTCCGTAAAGAAAAAGTATAAAAAGGGCAATCCGATCAGAAACACACTCGCGCTGAGGATAATCTTGCTCTGGGTACTGTAGAAGCGAAGCCTGAGGCGGTAATTCCTGATATCATCCCAGGTAAGGAAACCGATCCCGCCGATCAGGATCAGTGCGGTCAGAGTAAGATTCACCGTCCAGTTGTCCTGAAAAGCTGTCATGGAGCTGAAGGGCTGCCTCTCCCCCATCAGGTCGAAGCCCGCGTTGCAGAAAGCCGAGATCGAGTGAAAGAAGGAGACGGCGAAGCCCTTCCATCTGCCGAATTCCTTGATGAAAACCGGCATCATGAGACATGCGCCCGCACTCTCCACAACGATCGTAACCTTGACGATGAAGGAGGTCAGCTTTACGATTCCTCCCACATGAGGAGCGGAAATCGCGCTCTGCATGGTTGCCCGTCCCTTCAGGCCGATCCTTCTCCCGGAAAGCTTCACGAACAGAATCGCCAGCGTCATGGTTCCCAGACCGCCGATCTGTATCATCGCCAGGATAACCAGTTTCCCGAAAAGGGACCAGTAGGTCGCTGTGTCACGCACCACAAGCCCTGTCACGCAGCTCGCCGAAGCCGCCGTAAACAGCGCGTCCGGAAAAGGCGTGAAGATTCTTTCCCTTGATGAAATCGGGAGCATCAGTAAAAGCGACCCGACCAGAATCAAAAAAAGAAAACTGAGCAGGATCAGGCGGGAACTGGAAAAATTCCATTGTTTAAACTTCGACAGAAGCCGCTTTATCAGGCGTCCGTCTCCTGTGTATTTATTCTCACCGGTATACAAGCCGAAAACCCCTTTCAGAAGCCGTGGGCGGTCGCTCCGCCGTCCACCGGAAAATCACAGCCGGTGATATAGCGCGACGCGCCGGACAGAAGGAACAGAACCATATGCCCGATCTCCTTCGGGTCCCCGAAATGCCGCAGCATCGGCTTGCCCAGCGCCGCCTCTTTCCTGTCCGGATTCTTCTCAAACATTCCTGCGTTCAGGCGGGTCAGAAACCATCCCGGTGCGACGCTGTTGACCAGGATGTTATCATTTTTCCACTCCTCCGCCAGTCCCCTGGTGAGTCCCAGAACGCCCGATTTGGACATGTCATAGGGCAGGACGCCGGAAAATCCCATATAGGCGGCCATAGAAGAGATGGTGACGATCCGCCCCGTATATTCCGACTCCTTCAGGTAAGGATAGCAGATCCTCGACAGCATCAGGGGCGTCTTCAGATTGACGTTCAGGACCTGGTCAATCTTCTCCTCCGGGAACTCCTCGGCCCGGGCTTTATAGCTGATGCCGCAGTTGTTTACAAGAAAATCCAGATGTCCCTCATTCTCAATGATCCGCTTCAGTTCCGTCTCAAATGCGGCATAATCCGTCACATCGCAGGCAACGTCGATCAGCTTTCCTTCTATCTTTTCCTCATCCGTATGCGGGCTTCTGGAAAAATTGTAGACGGTCGCTCCGGCGTCCGTCAGGACCTTCGCCTGGCCCATCCCCAGCCCGCGGCTGGCCCCGGTGACAATCCCGACATGTCCCGTCAGGTCAAACAGGCCCGCCACATATTCTTTTGCGTTCATTTTCCCTCCTCCGCCTCTGCGCCTTCCCTGCGCCCGCGGGAGCCGCGAGTATTTTCAGCCGGCTTTGCCTCTTCCGGCGGCGCCTTCCCTGCGCCCGGGAATCCGCCGCAGGTTAATCATTTCACCTGCTCAAGATATTCCTCTTTAAAGACAAAGCCCCAGCCCGCGCCTTCTCTCGGATAGGCATAGCCGTCCTCGATCCGCATGGTGTTGTCAATGATCCCGTCGATCCAGTCAAAGGACTCCGCGCCGTAAGCGCCGGAAACCGTACACAGAAGCGGAACGTCATAGTCTTTATAATAATGCGGCAGGACAGGGATATGGTAGGCATCTGCCAGGGCGGCGGATTTTCTCCATTCCTCCACGCCTCCCAGGCGCACGATATCGGGCTGCCAGAGGTCAAGGGCGTTGCGCGCGATCAGGTTTTTGAGAGATTCCCTGTCGTACTCCCTCTCTCCCATGGCCAGGGTGATCCCGCATTTTTCCCGAAGGAGCTGATAGGCCGCATAGTCGGTCCTCTTTACCGGCTCCTCAAACCACTGCAGGCCGATCGCCTTCGCCATCTCGGCCAGCTTCAGGGCGTCCGGCAGGTCCAGGCCCTGGTTGGCGTCCATCATGATCTGAACATCGCTCCCCAGATGTTCCCGGCAGAGCTTCAGGCGCTCGATATCGCGCCCGATCCCGTCCGGATGGCCGACCTTGATCTTGACCGCCTTAAACCCGCGTTTTTTATAATCCAGCACTTCATCCAGAAGTTCCCGGTCCGTATAGCTGATCCATCCGCCGCTGCCGTAAACCGGGATTCTGCAGATATTTGCCCCGAGCATCTTCCAGACCGGCTGCCCGACTGTCCTGCACCAGGCGTCCCACATCGCGATGTTGAAGGCGGCGATGGCGCAGGTATTGACGCCCGTATTCCCGAAATATTCCGCCTCCATGTCCCACTCCCTGCGGGCCCTGACTGTCTCATAGACCTGATAGCCCCGGCTGAGGAAGAAATTCCTGCAGTCCTTCAGGGCGCCTGTGATCGCATTCGGGGAATAATGGAAGGACAGCAGGTAACCCTGTCCCTTCACGCCGCCTTCCGTCTCCAGTTCCACCACATAAAAGCCGATCTCACTGATATCATGAGTGGAATCGGCGATCGCTTTTGTCAGCCTGGAAACAGCATGATATATCTCTATCTTCCTGATCTCTGTATTCATCGATTCTTCTCCCGTTACTATTCACGACCTGTTTGAAATCGGGTTCTGGTTTGTCGTGCCAGCAGTAGAACCAGGTTCTGATTGCAAATAAGGCCTGCGGCTGAAATCCGGCCGCGGGTTCTGCTGCATACCCGCCGTGTACCATGCCGCGGATCCGGCGCGCTCAGTCGGAAGGCAGATCCGTGCCGCGAAGTCCTGCGGATATGGATTCGCGCCATTTCTGGTATGGAAATGGCGCGATCGCAGACTGCCTGTATGCCCTGACGGCAGTTTATTATCTCATCAGACTGGTAAGCAGGTTCAGAAGCTGGCTTCCGTCATCCAGGCCGCCGCCCTGGCTTCCGCCGAGAAGGGAACCCAGAAGATCCGCTGTCGGATTCTGCTGGACCGGCTGAACCGGCTGTCCGCCTCCCAGAAGGGCTCCGAGAAGACCGCCCCCGTTGTTCTGCGGCTTGGGCTGCTGGACCGGCTGTCCGCCTCCCAGAAGGGCTCCAAGAAGGCCGCCGCCATTGTTCTGCGGCTTGGGCTGCTGAACCGGCTGTCCGCCTCCCAGAAGGGCTCCGAGAAGGCCGCCCCCGTTATTCTGCGGCTGCTGCTGGACCGGCTGTCCGCCTCCCAGAAGGGCTCCGAGAAGACCGCCGCCATTGTTCTGCGGCTGCTGCATACCGCCGAGAAGCGGGGCGAACATATTCGTCATATTGTTCTGGGTCTGGGTCGCGGAAGCGCCGCTGAACAGACCGCACAGATCTGAGAAATCCAGTCCGTCAGCCAGATTCACCGCCGGTTTGGAGGCATTCGTCGCCGCAGCGGAGAGGGCGCTCATCAGAGCCGGTGCCATCGCGCCGAGAGAACGTGTGACTTCCTCATCCTTCATGCCGGTTTCCTGGGAAAGGGCACGGACGACCTTGTCGGAGTTCTCACCGAGAATATGACGCACGATCTTAGTGCCGTCTTCTTCATCCACTTCGTCGATCTGCTGCGCCATGGACCTTTTATTGCTGTGCTGTCCCAGCGCTGTCAGAAGGGACTGCGCGCCGCCGGCGGAAGAAGCATTATTCGTCAATGCCTTCAGAAGAATCGGAATCGCCAGGGGGATCAGCTTTGTAAGCATACTTGAGCTGACGCCTGTCTTATGGGAAAGTGAATTGACCGAAGCATCGGATGCAAAAGAACCGAGAAGCATAGTTAAGAGATTCATAAAACCCTCCTCCTGCATTGCTGCTGTTCACGGCCCTCCACACATCAGGCCGCAGATTTTCATACCACAGTTATTTTACAACTCCGGGGCTGAAGAATAAAGTAAAATCATACAGTTTCACCAAAATTTATGCTGCCATTCTGTGGTATGATGTAGGGGCAAAAACTCAGGAACCGGACCAGGCCTGCCTGCCGGAGGCAGGAAGGGTGTTTTTCCCGCGGCTGCGCTTTCTGCAGAC
>DGHP01000154.1:12030-22646 GCA_002392705.1 Lachnospiraceae bacterium UBA3845
TGCGCTTTCTGCAGACGCGGCTTCAAAAAACGCATCCGGGGCATTGCGTCATGGTACAGATCTTTGTTTTGGGAGGAGGACATAATGATTACACAGATCTATTCTATACAGACAAAGGAAGAGGCACTCGCCTGCATCGAAGCCGGTGCGGACCGGATCGGCCTTCTCGTCGGCGTCGCGGGCGGAAAATTCCCCTGCGCCATCACCCAGGAGCAGGCCCTGGAAATCTTTGAGGCAATCTCGGACAGGGCGGTGAAGGTCCTGATCTCCGTGGAATACACCGCTGACGCGGTTCTGGCGCAGACAAAAGCCCTGATGCCGGACGTTCTGCATCTGTGCGCGAATTTCAAAGGAAGCCCGGAATTCGCCGGCCGCCTGAGGAAGGAAATCCCGGGTGTGAAGCTTATGGAAGCAGTAGGAATCACCGGGCCAGAGTGCATCGATGAAGCCCTGAAAAAAGCTTCCTACGCCGATATTCTGATTCTTGACTCCGTCTCTTCCACAGTTCCGGGCGTCGGTGCGGCAGGTGTGACAAATGACTGGAATATCGACCGGGAGATCGTGGAGAAAGTCAGCATCCCCGTCATTCTCGCAGGCGGACTCGGACCGGATAATGTGGCAGACGCCATCAAAGCAGTCCATCCGGACGGAGTGGACTCCCTGACAAAAACCTCGGATAAGGAAAACGGGATACTGGTAAGAAAGAATATCGAAAAAGTCCGGGAATTCTGCCGCATTGCCCACAGCTTCTGAGCGTAAAAGGCAGACGGCGGCACCCGTTATCCGGACAAAGTACGGAGATTATTAAGAAGGCTGCCGGAAAGATGACTGCGGGTCAGTTCACGGTTTCTCAGCCGCCGGCATGACCGGATAATCGAAAGAGAGGGGAATAATCATGGCGGAAAGAGACATGCGGATTTTCTGTATCGGGGACCTGTGCTGCGATCTGATCATTCCTTACGGGAAAATGAAGCAGATGCTGGCAGCAGGCGATATCTCAAAAAGCTCTGCCTCAGGCGTTCAGGTCTCCATGCGCTGCGGCGGGTCCGTGGGCAACACGGCGCGAGCACTCGGGCGTCTGTCCGCGCACCCCGTTTTTCTCACCCCGCTGAAGGAAGACGAGCTCGGATGCTGGCTGAAAAAACAGATGGAGGACGCCGGGGTCGATATGAGCCTTACCGTCCCCTCGAAGCGCTCCAATATGTACTGCGCCGCAGTTCTCGACGAGTCCGGCGAGCGGACCATGTTCTGTTTCATTCCGCCCTGGGCGGACTATCCGCGCTTTAAGCAGGACAGCTTTTCACATGTACCTGCAGGAAATCCGCAGACCCTGCTCTTTACCAGCGGGATGGCCTTTCATGACGACATGGAGAACAATGAAGCTGTCCTTCGTTTTTTCCGCAGGCAGAAGGCGCAGGGTTACCGGATTGTCTTTGACCTGAATGTGAGAGCGGAATCTTACGGTTATGAAGGCGTGCGCCGCAGGGCGATGGAAGAAATGATCTCCATGAGCGACATCATCCTGGGATCCGGCGCGGATGAGTTTTCCGCCGTTACCGGAAGCCGGGACCTGCACAGGGCAGCGGAGCTTCTCCTGGAAGCCATGCGGGCGGGCAGCGGAAATGCACAGTCAGAATGCCCGGAAAAGACCTCACCCGGGACCGGACAGGCAGATACCGGGAAACGGAATGACTCCGGGACCGTCATCGCCAGAAACGGCGGCGCTCCCATCCTGATTCTCGGAGAGGGGGCAGACTTCCCGGACGGAACCATCGTACCGGTCAGAGCGGTAAAAGTTGTGTCCACCCTGGGTGCCGGAGATGCCTTCGACGCCATGTTCCTGAAACAGCTCAGCCAGGGAACCCTTATCCCGCAGGCCGTGCAGGCCGCATCCGATTATGCCGGAGAACTGATCAGCAGACCAGATAACGCGGCGCCGGAGGACTGACCGGCAGACCGTGTCCCGCGGCGCCGGAAGACTGACCGGCAGACCGTGTTCCGCGGCGCCGGAAAACTGATCAGCAGACCAGATAACGCGGCGCCGGAATAATGACCGGCGCCCCCTTACTCTTCTCCTCTCCCGATACAGAGCGTGAGAAAACAGATCTCCCGCACCCCGTGCTGCCTGAGCGCGCGGCTTGCTGTGTCCATCGTTGTTCCCGTCGTGTAGATATCATCCAGCAGCAGAACCCTGTCCGGCAGCCTGATCTCCGGATTGACTGCAAACACGCCCCTCATATTCTTCTTCCGGCTCTCCCTGCCCAGCATTTTTGACGCTTTCGTATAGCGGGTCCGCACCAGAGCAGTGGGCTCCACCCTCAGGCCGGTGACAGAGCCGAAAGCTGCCGCCAGAAGCACACTCTGATCATAGCCCCGCTCCGCCCTCTTTTTCGGATGCATGGGAACCGGTACGATGCACTCCGGCCGCCAGACCGGCAGAACAGGCGCCGCAGCAGCAGCCATGGCCTGTGCGTAAAAGGGAATATACGCACGGCGGTTCTGGAATTTCATGCGGTCAACAGACTGGCGGATCCCTTTTTCGTAGAGAAAGGCCGCACGTCCTTCATCAAAAAAATGCAGCCGGCTCTCACAGTCAGAGCACAGTTCCCTGGAGGGATCCGAGATCATTCTGCCGCATTTTCTGCAGAAAGGTTCCCGCACCCAGGGAAGTTCCCGCGCACATTTCCCGCAGATCAGCGGCTCATTCCTGAGAAGAATCTTCTCACATACCGGGCAGCGCCTGGGATAGAGAAGGTCCAGAAGGCTTTCACCCGCGCAGGCCGGAAGTCCCGCTTTTTCTTTTTTTTCGAAAAATATCCGTTCGTTCAAAATACGCTTCCGTTTTCGCGCGCACTTCTCTCCTCAGTCTCCGCCTCCCGCAGCGGCTCCGGACATCCCGTTCCCCTTACCGGAACTCTTTCCTCTCAGTCTCCGCCTCCCGCAGCGGCTCTGCATTCTTTCAGTCTCAGGGCGAGCGTAGTATAGCGTCTCGCCTCACTGGTATTGTCGATCATCTCCTTCATAACCGACGGGTTCCCGATCAGAACGACACACTGCCTGGCCCTTGTCACGGCTGTATAGAGCAGATTCCGGTTCATCAGCATCCTGGGGCCTTTCAGCAGCGGGATCACCACCGCCGGGTACTCGCTCCCCTGGGCCTTGTGGATGGTCACAGCATAGGCAAGTTCAAGCTGATCCAGGTCGTTCATCTCATATTCAACAAATCGATGCTCATCGAATTCAACTGTGAGCGTATTGCTGAATTCATTGATCTCGCTGATCACGCCCATATCCCCGTTGAAAACCCCTTCCCCCGTCCCGAGCACCGCACCGTACCTGCCGCGGATCTCCCAGGCGATCTGGTAGTTGTTTTTGATCTGCATCACGCGGTCCCTTTCCCGGAAGATGGTCTCCCCCCTGAGATGTTCCCGCTTTCCTCCCCCCTCGGGATTCAGATACTGCTGCATGACCTTATTGAGTCTGAGCACCCCCAGATTTCCCTTCTTCATCGGGGTCATAACCTGGATATCCGCGCTGGTGGCCTTCACATAGCGGGGCAGGTTATCCCTGACCAGCTTGATCGCCAGTCCGATGATGCGGTTCGGATCATACTCCTTCATAAAGAAGAAATCACGGCTTTTGTTCGACAGGACCGGGCAGATTCCGTCATTGATTTTGTGCGCGTTCACGACGATATCGCTCTCCTGCGCCTGGCGGAAAATCGTCTTCAGGGTGACCACCGGAATCGTCCCGGATTCAATCATATCCTTCAGCACCGCTCCGGGTCCTACGCTGGGCAGCTGGTTGGCGTCCCCCGCCATGATCAGGTGGGCGCCCACCGGCACAGCCTTGAGAAGCGCGTGGAGAAGATACAGATCCACCATCGACATCTCATCCACGATGATCACGTCCTCCTCCAGAGGCTTGTCCTCGTCCCTGCCGAAAGTCAGGGCGGCATCCGGATCCCCGGACACCTCAAGCAGCCGGTGTATGGTTTTCGCTTCCCTTCCGGTCGCTTCGGTCATACGCTTGGCCGCCCGCCCGGTGGGCGCCGCCAGACTGATGGACATTCCTTCACTCTCAAAGACGGAAATCATCGTATTGATGGTGGTCGTTTTCCCTGTGCCGGGGCCGCCTGTCAGAATCAGGAGCCCGCAGCGTTCAGCCTCCAGGACCGCCTCCATCTGCTTTTCATCCAGTTCCGTCTTTGATGCCTTCTGTGCGGAAAGTACCCGCGCCCGGATTCTCTCCGGATTCCCTGCCGTCTGAATATTCAGGTCGTGCAGCATCTGCGCGCAGCGAAGTTCCGTCATATACACGCCGGAGGCGTAGACCCTGACCTCACCTTCCTCCTGCCGGATTACCAGCTTCCGCTCCACGGAGAGGTTCTCCAGGCAGCTTCCGATCGGGTCCTCCCCGCTGCCATCGTCCAGGTCCCAGTCCGCTTCCTCCGCGGGGAAGAGGGTTAGATCCGGATAAAAACCTTCCTCATCCCAGCCTTCCGCGGAAAATGGATCCCCTTCCGCCTTCGCTGTCAGGACATCTGCGGCAGAAAAAGCTGCGCCTGATGCAGCTGTCTTCCCGGCCGGAAAGGCAGGACCCGGACCCGCATCTTCCGCTGCCGGAAAGGCAGGACCCGAACCTGCATCTTCCTGCCCGGCGCTCTCATCGTGCAGGGCAGGAGCGGGAACAGGCCTGAGGCGCATCCCCAGCAGGGAGGCTGTCCGGCGCAGCAGCAGCTCACGGGGCAGATAGATGCTGCCCTCTGTTCCGGCAAGCTGCAGAATATAGAGAATCCCGCTGGATATGCGGAAATGGGAATCCACGGCGATCCCCGCGCGCCGGGCGATCTCATCCGCCGTACGGAAGCCTATTCCGGTCATATCATCCGCCAGTTTATAGGGATTCTCCCGGATAATCCGGTAGATTTCCTGCCCGTAAGCCTTATAGATGCGAACGGCCAGGGTATTGGACACTCCGTAGCGGGAAAGAAACAGCAGGGCGTCGCGCTGATCGCGTTTCTCATAAACCTGCTCCGCGATCTCCCTGGCTTTTTTCTCCGAGATCCCTTTGATCTCCACCAGGCGTTCCGGCTCCTGCTCTATGACACGGAAGGTATCATTTCCAAACTTCTTTACAATCCGGTGCGCCAGCGACTGCCGTATTCCCTTTATAATACCGGAGCCGAGATACCGCTCCATGTACTGGGCCGATTCCGGCGGGAGCAGTTCAAAGCTGCTGATCTTAAACTGCTCCCCGTAAGTCGCATGAACTGTATAAGAGCCCTCCGCCTCAAGCTGCTCCCCTTCACCGATCTCGGGAAGCACGCCCACGGCGGTGAGCTCCTCTCCTTCCACCGACAGGGAGAGAACCGTATATCCGTTCTCCCCGTTCCGGTAGACAATATGTTCCACAATGCCTTTGATCCGATCTTTTTCCATCTGTTGTCCTGTATCCGGAAGATTCCCCGCAGCCCGGCCGGAAGATTCCCCTGCGTCCGGCCGGAGGCTGTCCGGAAGATTCCTCTGCGTTCAGTTCAGCTTCAGTTCCGCGTATCTGCCGGTTCCGATCGCCACTGCGCAGAGAGGATCCTCGCATGTCACAACATTGACGCCCGTCCGGATCTCCAGAAGCTCCTCCAGCCCTCCGATCAGGCAGCCGCCTCCCACAAGGACGATTCCCCTCTGGGCGACGTCCGACGCAAGCTCCGGCGGCGTCCGCTCCAGAACACTGTGCACGGCTTCGACAACCCGTCCCGTAAGCTCACGGAAGGCAAATCTGCAGTCCTCCGAGCTGATTCTGACCTTTTTCGGCAGGCCTGTCTCGATATCCCGGCTGATAAACTCCATGAAGAGTTCCTCCGGCTTCTCATAGACGGTTCCGATCTGCATCTTGATCTCCTCCGCCGCCTGCTGTTCGATCACAACGCCGAACTGGCTGCGGACATAGCGGATCAGAGCCTCGTCGAAATCATCGCCGCCGATCTTCACGGAATTGCTCACAACCACGCCGTCCATCGACAGAATCGATACATTGCAGCTTCCGCCGCCGATATCCACGATCATGTTCCCGCTTGGCTTCGAAAAATCGATACCGGCTCCGATGGCTGCCGCGACCGGTTCCTCAACCATGATTACGTCCCTGGCTCCCGCCTGATAGGCCGCGTCCTCGACTGCCCTGCGCTCCACCTCCGTCAGCCCCGTGGGGACACAGATACAGACCCGGGGTTTGCGGAAGGAGAGGCGTCCTACCGCTTTCTGTATAAAATAGCGCAGCATCTGCTCCGTCACGACATAATCCGCTATGATGCCGTTCTCCAGAGGATGCATCTCCGTGATATTCCCGCTCGCCCGGCTGAGCATCACCCGGGCTTCCTCCCCGATCGCCCTGATCCGGTCCTCATCACGGTCATAGGCAGCGACCGAAGGTTCCTTCAGGACCACGCCCCGCCCGCGCACATAGACCAGTATACTTGTCGTTCCAAGATCAATTCCGACATCCGTTACAGCCATAAACTATCCCCTTAATCAATTCTTTTTTTGTCCCTGAAACGAAAACGGATCAGGATGATCAGAAGTCCGGAGCAGAGCGCAAGAACCGCCGCCAGCAGCTGAGAGACGGCGATATCCGTTCCCCAGATCCGCAGCTGATCTGTACGCAGCCCTTCGATCCAGAAACGGCCGGCGCCATACAGCAGCAGATACCAGAGAAAAATCTCCCCGTCCGCTTTTTTGAACTTTTTCTTCGTCATGAGAAGAAGAAGAAAAAGGACGCCCAGATTCCAGAGCGACTCATAAAGAAAAGTCGGGTGCACCTGAATAAAGGTCTCGCCTCCGATCTCTTCCGCCTTCTCCATCATCAGCTCCGTGACTTCGTCGGCCCGGACCGCACTGAGAGGCAGCCGCATCGCAAGCAGGTTATCCGTATAACCGCCGAATGCCTCCCTGTTAAAAAAATTCCCCCATCGCCCGATGACCTGTCCCAGCACAAGTCCTGTGCAGGCAGTATCCAGCATGAGGGCCGGTTTCAGCTTTTTTGCCAGCGCATAGATCACCGCGGTCGAAACCGCTCCGATCACGGAACCGTACAGGGCCAGCCCGCCTCCCCTGAAATCCAGGATCTCCAGCGGGTGCAGCCTGTAATAGTCCCATGAAAAAATCACATAGTAAGCCCTGGCACCGATCAGCCCGGTAAAGATCCCGATCAGGGTCAGGTTCATATAATCATCCGCATCCTGCCCGGTCTTCTTTGCCACATATACTGCCATATACATGCCGGCAAGGATGCCCAGCGCCATCGTGATGCCATAAACGGCAATCTCATAGCCGAACACCGTAAAGGACTTTATCACATGCGGCAGATAAATCCCCAGGTTCGGAAATGCAATCGAATCCGACATAATCCCTCGTCAAAATACTGCTGTTCACGGCTTTCTCTGAGAACAGAGAAAAGATCTGCATTTGCCGTAAACAGCAGCATCAAAGCCCAGGTAAGAAAAATCACACGTTGAAACGGAACAGGATCACATCCCCGTCCTGCACCACATATTCCTTTCCTTCCAGACGGACGATTCCCTTCTCGCGCGCCGCGGACAGAGAACCGCATTCCAGAAGATCCTTATAATTGACCACTTCGGCGCGGATAAAACCGCGCTCAAAATCCGTATGGATCTTCCCGGCAGCCTGGGGCGCCTTCGTCCCTTTCTTAATCGTCCAGGCTCTGGTTTCCTTTTCGCCCGCCGTCAGGAAGCTCATCAGGCCCAGAAGGCTGTAGCTTGCGGTAATCAGCTTGTCAAGGCCCGACTCCTTCAGGCCCAGGTCCTCCAGGAACATCTGCTTCTCATCGTCATCCAGTTCCGAGATCTCCTCCTCGATCTGGGCGCAGACCACAAACACCTCCGAGTGGGATTCTTTCGCGTAATCCCGGACCTTTCCCACATGGGGATTCCCGGCGCCGTCGTCCGCGGCGTCATCCTCCGCCACATTCGCGGCGAAGATCACGGGCTTGGCCGTCAGCAGGTTGTAATCGGCAAACCAGGCCTCTTCCTTCTCACCGTCAAGTTCAAAGGAGATCGCCGGCTTCCCGCTCTCCAGATGCTCCCTGAGCCTCTGCAGCATCTCCAGCTCCTTCGCCTGCTCCTTATCATTTCTGGCGCCCCTTCCCACTCTGGACATCCTGCGCTCCAGCACCTCCAGATCGGCAAAGATCAGCTCCAGGTTAATCGTCTCGATATCGCGCACCGGATCAACCGAACCGTCCACATGGATCACATTCGAATCCTCAAAGCAGCGCACCACATGCACGATCGCGTCGCACTCACGGATATTGGCCAGGAACTGGTTGCCCAGGCCTTCTCCTTTTGACGCTCCCTTCACCAGGCCGGCAATATCCACAAACTCAATCACCGCCGGGGTAATCTTCTGCGACTGGTACATGTCTCCCAGCAGCTTCAGCCTTTTGTCCGGAACCGCCACCACGCCCACATTCGGGTCGATGGTGCAGAAAGGATAATTCGCGGATTCCGCGCCGGCTTTCGTCAAAGAATTAAAAAGAGTGCTCTTGCCGACATTCGGCAGACCAACGATACCTAATTTCATTTTTACATCTATCTCCTGCTCTGTATATAATTTCCAGGAATTTTCTATACGCTAAAAAACCTGTCGGCTATGATTATAGCAAACAGGTTTTTGTTTCACAAGACAGAACTGCAAGGACATAACCATTGCTCAGGCTGTTCGATTATCAGGAACTCCCGCAGGTCGATCAGATCATAAGTATCTATTTGCGGCTTGATGACACACACCGCTCGCAGTTTATGGATATGGGGAATTATCTGGCGGAGAAAGGAACATCGCCGGATCGGCTGAAGAAATTTTTACTTTTTTACTTAAGAACATCATAGATCCGGATCTCGACACCCCAGTCACGTCCCTGTACTTCAGAGCGGAACCTCTGCTGGCTCAGGTATTCTCCAAGAACCGGGGAATCGGTCATAAACCGCGGATATGCATGAAAATACGGGTCATTTCTCATCACTTCCGCCAGATAGCCATTGTTCTCCACAAAAAGGCAGCATTCATTGCCGGCACAGTCTTTTCCCCGGAACATATATTTCGCGCACATATTGCGGCTCCCGGCAGGGTTCTCCACCTGTACGTCACAGGCTCCCGGCAGGGTCTTTCCGGAAAACAGTTCTGACTCTGCCGTCGCCGTGAACGGGATGAAAGTCACTCCGCCGTATCTGCAGGTCATATTGGAGCAGTCTTCCTGTCTGGCAAATACCTTAAACACCATAATCGGGTCTGTCATAAATTCCTCCGCAAGATCAAACCTCAGTCAAAACAGTAACTTTGTTGAAAGCAGCATTACGGCGATTTCGACGCAGTGATCTTTCAAAATTCCTTCCCTCAGGGCTTCAGAGTCTCATGATGGTCATGCAGGCTGTTATTCTGCAATCTACTGCTCCCTGATCTCATAGGTAATGCCCGCAGGAACGTTCACAGCACTTTCAATGCTGCCGTCCGGTTTTCTCTCATGGCGGACATGGACGATCCCCAGCGGTGTGGGATATTCCGCCTCCACAAAGTGCGCCGTAGTCGCCATGAATGTCCTTTTTCCCCTCCGGCACCAGTTCATCGATTCGTCCGGCGTTTTCCATCCACTTCAGGTCAAAGTCCTCCCAGAAGCTGGTAGCGCCCATCCAGTAATAGTCCCGCCTTTTCTCCTCCGGGCACATTCTCCAAGCGGCAGCCGCCGGCATAGCCCAGCACAGCCTGGGTCGGCTCATCCTGCAGCAGACGTCCGGCATCGTAAACTCTGCCGCGCGTCAGCTTGACAGCCGTCGGCAGCAGGGAAATGCGGCTGCGTTCATCCTGAAATGCGGAAGTGCGCACGGAAGTAGTATCCATTAACCTTGTCTTGACAGCTTCCTCAATGATTTATGTTTGTAGAAACAGTGTCTGCAACGGCCGCCAGATCTGCCATGCTGCCTGTAACTTCCGCAATTGCATATGCTCTGGCTCTCGGCCTGCAGCCTTCTTCCGGATCGGTGAAGATTCCGAAATACACTTCAGACAGTCCGCCGATCTGATTATCCTCCACTCCGGCTCTTTGCAGCATTGCGTTCTCATTAAAGAGCCGGAAGTTGTGGATCGTCCTGACATAAGGGAGTTCCTTCACGATTTCGAGCATCTTTCTGTTATAGCCCGCATATCGCTTTTCCCATTCCGGGTTGCCGAAATCTGTAAAACCGGATTCCGTCATGATAACCTGTTTGTGACCGTCTCCGTATTTTTTCATGACCTTATACGCCGCATCGTTGTAGCTTTTCCAGAGCTGGTCCGGCTCATCAACGTCGTAGAAAAGATCCTGATCCGGCACGTCCCGGTTGGTGAATACATAAGGATGCCAGGCAAGCAGGTCGAAATAGTCATCCGTCTCGGTTGACCAGAACTTTCCGCTCTTAATGCGTGAGTAAATCTTATCCAGCGTCCAGGCTACACCATACATGACCGGCAGATAATCCGGCATATCTCCACCCAGCCCGGGGGTGGACAGCGCAGGTGAAAATGAGGCAATCTTAGCCTTGCTGCCGGATCTGCGGATCCCCTTTGCCG
>DGHP01000154.1:22772-26510 GCA_002392705.1 Lachnospiraceae bacterium UBA3845
GGAAGCCGTCCGGATGCAGAAAGATGTTGAGGTTCCACTCATTGCCTACTTCCCAGATATCCACCTGCGGGAACAGTCCCGCCATCGTATACCATGATTCCTCCAGCATCATAAGCGCCTGCATATAGAGGCTGCCTTCTGTCAGGTCTCTTTTCGGCATTCCATAGCCGCTCCTCTGTCTGCATCCTTCGGGCAGGAACCATTCACTGCTCATTGAGGTGACTTCTATGTCAAGTTCTTTTGCTCTGTCCAGAAGCGCCGTGTATTCTTCCACTGCCTTCGGATCCGGTGTGGCAGGATCTTTCAGGACTGCCGTAAGATCCATCCAGGAACGGTATGCATTACAGCCAAGAGCCTTTACCAGATCGAGTGCCTTAACCGCATCTATGCCGTGGTCTCTCTGCCTCTGAATCAGCGGTTCCCCAACTCCGTATAAGCGATCAGTGCTCATTTCTTACCTCCTGTTTAATCCTTTACAGAATCTCAATCTCCCTCCCGGATAAAGCCTGCAGCGGATCGCAGCCGCGCCCGTACAGCTATTCTGGCAGGCCGTTGTGTCTGATCACGCCGGCATACCATGCAGCGCTTTTTTTCGGAATGCGTTCCAGCGTTTCAAAATCCGTGTAGTAGATGCCGAATCTGTGCTCATACCCTGCCGACCATTCGAAATTATCCATCAGAGACCACAGATAGTATCCACGGACATCGATGCCTCCCTGCATTGCTTTGTGCAGCGTCTTCAGGACCTTATCCAGATAATCAATTCTTTCCTGATCATCCAGTATGGCTTCCCTGTCTGTCATGCCGACCTGCGGCAGACCATTTTCAGAGATGAACAGCGGAACATCGATTCCATATTCCTCAACGATCTCCTTAAGAACTTTGTCAAGCAGCTCTGTGTGATACTCCGGGCGGTTCTGATAATTTCCTCCCTCGCTTTGCTCCGCCGCAAGTCTGCGCTGTTTTGCGCTGTCATCAATGAGCACGTTGTAGAAATTCATTCCATAGAAATCCACCTTCTGACGTATCGTTTCGAAGTCGCCCGACATGATGTCCGGCATGACATCCTGCTCTTTCATATATGCGTTCAGATACCGGGAATAACCGCCGAGGAAGAGCGGGTGCAGATACATCCCGTACCCTTCTGTCTCATTGGCCGCCGCCGCGGCTGCGACGTCTTCCGGATTCTCCGGATCCGCCGGATAATGCTTCCACACATCGACAACTATGCCGATCTTCGCATTTTTATAATTCCTGCTTCTGAAAAGCTTTACGGTCTCTCCGTGGCAGACCAGCAGATTATGACAGCACTGGCGCGCATATGCTTCATCGCAAAGTCCCGGAGCAAAAAAACCTTTGGCATTGCCGACAAAAGTCGCGATCGGTTCATTGAATGTGACCCAGTACTCTATGTCCTCTCCAAAGTTATCCAGCAGGACTTTCGCATAGTTCAAAAACCAGCCGGTCATATCCCTGTTGCCAAAACCACCCTTTACCTGCAGAGCATAAGGCAGATCCCAGTGGAACATCGTGGCATTCGCTGTGATACCGGCTTCTTTCAGACCTGCAAGGAGTTTCTTATAATAGGCAATTCCCTCCGGATTGACCTCACCGGTACCGTCAGGGATAATGCGGGGCCATGAAAAAGAAAACCGGTACGAATTAACCCCGAGTTCTTTCATCATCGCAATATCTCTATCCAGGAGATGGTACGAATCACATGCCACATCCGGCACTCCTCCGCCCGAAATGGTTCCCGGTATGTGCGAAAACACATCCCAGTTCGAGAGTCCGCGTCCGCCTTCTCTCATCCCGCCTTCGATCTGCTGCGCCGCAGTCGCAACACCCCATATGAAATTCTCAGGAAATGTATAGTTCATGTCTTAAGGCCTCTCCATCCTTCTTCCGACAAGCTGCATCGCTTCCGGACCATACTCATGCACTTCGATCCGGTTCCCTTCGGGATCATGGAACCACATTGTATAATTCCGGTCGATGCTCGGGGCCGGAAGAATATCGATGTACGCTTCTGCGCCTTTGTCGATCAGTTCCCGGTGAAAAGCGTGAATGTCGTCAACGACAATATCGTAATGTGTATATCCGTATTTCTCAGGGTCGTACGGATTATCGATATGAGCCCCGACTTCATGGAACAGTTCAATGAAGAAACCATCCATCCACTCAAGATATACGATCCAGCGTACGCTTCTGTATTTCTCCCATTTCCGGACTTCTGCAGGATCAATCTGATCGAGTCTGTCCTGATTTGCCGTGATCAGGTCACCATAGTAAAGTGTGAATTTCTCCCTGCATCCGAGCACATCCTCATAGAATTTCTGTGTCCTGTCCAGATCCCTGCATACAAAGCCCAGGTGTGCATTAGGTTTAATGATCAAATGAGACTCCTTTCCGGCGTCCAGCTGTCTGTATCCTCCGGTGCCTTCAGGGGCTCAGATTTACTGCAGGTAGACTCTACCTCCACAAATGCCGCATTCATTTCATGACTTCTGAACATGCTCTCCTGGATATCCAGCACGTGGTATGCTCTGCGTGCAGATGCGCGCATGTCCCGCCCGTCACGGATTGCGTATGCCATATCGGCCACACCGACCCCTCTTGCGTTTGTGTTGTAACCGAAGGGATTGTCTATATGCTGCCTCTCGGGTGTAAATGCTTTGCCAAAATCCGCTGTATTTTCGTAAAAGAATACATCTCCGTTGTACCAGTCCGGATTTCCGAGGTAAAGGATTCCCTTGCTTCCGTATATCGCGAAATAGGTCTGGTCGAAGAAAGCACTGTCTGAATTGATTGCAAAAGTTCCGCAGATATCGTTTTCAAGCTCCATATGCGAGTAAAACTGGCTCTCGTTCGGACTTTCGAAAACCTCTCCGTAATGAGGGGACTGTTCATAAGTATTGACATGCGTCGGATAAGGCGCCTTGATATTGCAGCTTACTCGTCTGACAGGTCCGAGCAGATGAACAAGCATGGTCAGATAGTATACGGAATAGTCAAGTATGATGCCTCCTCCGGGCTTATTCGCATAATCCATGGCACTCAGCAGACGGTCATTGTCACGGTTGCCCGCTATGGCAAAGGAACTGATCGTTCCAAGAGCGCCGCTCTCGATGAATCTTCTGGCAGTCTGGGCCCAGCCGCACAGAAAAGAGTCCGGTGCGCAGCCCAGAAGCAGTCCCTTTTCATCAGCAAGAGCGCACATTCGCGCAGCCCCTTCGGTATTCAGGGCAAAACATTTTTCCGTATACGCGTGCTTGCCGGCATCCAGTATCCTGGTTACCATCTCCTCATGCACATTCGGAGTCGTCAGGTTTACAACAATGTCAATGTCTTCATCCGCCAGAAGTTCATCGATGCTGCAGGCTCTGATGCCGTACTTTGCGGCAGCCTTCTGCGCTTTTTCAAGATTGCGGTTTGCGACGGCATCAACCTGAATGATCCCGAACATCGATGTCATATTGTCCAGATACGCTCCGCTGATCATTCCGGCACCAATGATCCCGACGTGATACTTCTCCTTTCCTGCCATGACACTCTCCTTTTTGAAAAACAGGGATGTGAAAAGCACATCCCTGCCTGTTTCTTTATCCGTTTCTCACGAATTTCTTCATACCTGACTCATTTTCTTACGGTCCCGGCAGCAAATATCCTGACCCGCTGAGCCATTACTGTGATTGTTCTTTTTCTTATCTGCTCTTGGCAAGCACCTCCGCCTCGATC
>DGHP01000140.1:0-5221 GCA_002392705.1 Lachnospiraceae bacterium UBA3845
CCGGGAAAAATATACGCCTTTGAATATGAGGGCGGAAAGACCCTTCCGCTGCCGGGACCTGAGCATGGGGGCAGCATTGTCAGCCGCAGCGCCGGGGAAGCACAGAGTGAAGATCGAAGCTGAGGAGGCCGGGTATGGAGAATAATAACAAAAAGGCCTGGCTCTATCTGATTCCGGCGGCGGTCTTTCTCGGACTGTTCATGGTCTATCCCCTGATCGACGTCTTTGTCTATTCTTTTGAGGAAGGCTATAACTCCGCCTCCGGAAACAGTTTCGGAACCGGCATCTATAATTTCAGATACATCCTGCGTGACACTTATTTCCTGCAGGCTCTGAGAAATACCTTTCTGCTGGTCATCATCACGGTCCCGCTTTCAACCGGGCTGTCTCTGCTGATCGCTTTCGCACTCAGTTCCATCAAGGCGCTGAAGAATCTTTTCCAGACAATCTATTTTCTGCCTTATGTCACCAATACGCTGGCGGTCGGCCTGGTGTTCATGATCCTGTTCAAAAAGACGCCTTATTCCGACGGGCTGGTGAACCTGCTGATCAGCGCCCTGGGCGGGACCGGCGTGGACTTCATCGAAGGCCCCTACTGGGCCAGGATGTTTGTCACCTGCGTCTATACAATCTGGATCGTCATGCCCTTCAAGATCCTGATCCTGACCAGCGCGCTGGCTTCGGTGGACCAGAACTATTACAACGCCGCGAAAGTCGACGGGACAGGTTCAGCCAGGATCTTCCTGCGCATCACCCTTCCTATGATTTCACCGACGGTATTTTATCTGATCATCACAGGCTTTATCGGGGCTTTCAAGGCCTACTCGGATGAGGTGGCCCTGTTCGGAACCAACCTGAACGCGGCAGGGATGAACACGATCGTCGGATACATCTATGACATGCTCTACGGAGACTCGGGCGGTTATCCCTCCTACGCCTCCGCGGCGGCCATACTTCTTTTTGTCATCGTCCTGACCATTACGGTGATCAACCTCCTGGTCAGCCGGAGACATGTCCATTACTGAGAAAGGAGAGAAGGCATGGATGATTATGCGGCTGCGCGCAGCCATTCCAAAGCTGCCGCCCGGGCAAAGAGCGTCGCAACCTATGTGCTTCTTGTGCTGTGGGCGGTTCTGGTCCTCTTTCCCTTCTACTGGATGATTCTGACCTCCGTGAAGGATTATGGGGAGTATAACTCAGAGTATATTCCGAAGTTCTATACCCTGCACCCGACGCTGAAGAATTATGCGGACGCCTTTACGGCGGTTCCGCTGGGACGCTATCTGCTGAATACCCTTATTTTCACGGTGATTACCACGGCAGTCATGATGGTCGTCATCACCCTTGCGGCCTTTGCCTTCGCAAGACTGAAGTTCCGGGGCAAAAATGTGGTGTTCGCCCTCTTTCTGTCCCTCATGATGCTTCCGAATGAGCTGGTCGTCATCACCAACTTTGTGACCATCACAAATGCGCATCTGCGGAATACATTTCCGGGTCTGATCCTGCCTTCGGTCATGTCAGTCTTCTATGTCTACCTGCTCAAGGAGAACTTTGAGATGGTTCCGGACAATCTGTATCTGGCCGCGAAGGTGGACGGAACCTCGGATATGAAATACCTTCTGCGGATTCTGGTCCCGATCTGCCGGCCGACCATGATCACAATCATTATCCTGAAAGTGATCGAATGCTGGAATTCCTATGTATGGCCGCGCCTGATCACGGATGACCCGAACTATTACCTGGTCTCGAACGGAATCCAGGAGATCCGTGAAAACGGATTCGGGCGGGAGAATATCCCCGCCATGATGGCGGCTGTCGTAATCATCTCGCTGCCCCTGATCGTTCTGTTCCTGATCTTCCGGAATAAGATCATGTCCGGCGTTCTGAGAGGAGGTACCAAGGGATGAAAAAATTCGGATGGACCTCCGCTGCCGCTGAGAGCGGGAAGGCGAAAGCCGCAGAGGCTGCCGGCAGGCCGGAACAGGCTGCCGGGCGCAGGGGAAAAGCAGGGCGGAGCATACCGCTTCTGGCCGCATGCGCCGCGGCGCTCCTTCTTACGGGATGCCACGGCCCGATGGCGATCGATACGTTCTCTGTCCCGGAGGAACTGGACAGTTCCGCGAAGATTGAGATCAGCTTCTGGGCAAAGAATGATACCAACAAGACCCAGACCCGGATCTACGCGGACGCGATCGATTCCTTTGAGAAGCTCTACCCGAACATCAGCGTGAATCTCCGCCTCTACACGAATTACGGGGATATCTACAATGATGTCATCACCAATATCGCCACAGGGACCACGCCAAATGTCTGCATCACTTACCCGGACCATATCGCGACCTATAAGACCGGCGCCAATGTGGTGGCGCCCCTGGATGAGCTGATCGCGGATGAAAAGTACGGTCTGGGCGGGTCGGAGCTTGCCTTTGACGGGCCTTCCGCATCGGAGGTGATTCCCCAGTTTCTCGAGGAAGGGAAGATTGACGGGGTGACCTACGCGATCCCATTCATGCGCTCGACGGAGGCCTGCTATGTAAACAAGAGCTTTGTTGAAAAGCTGGGCTATGAGCTGCCGGACGTGCTGACCTGGGATTTTATCTGGGAAGTGTCCGAGGCGGCCATGGAGAAGGATGCGGACGGGAATTTCCTGGTAAACGGGCAGAACGTGCTGATCCCCTTTATCTATAAGTCGACGGACAATATGATGATCCAGATGCTGAAGCAGCTGGGCGCGGATTATTCAACGGATGAAGGGGAGATTCTCCTCTTCAATGATACAACGAAGCAGCTGCTGAAGGAGATCGGGAAGCATGCGCAGTCAAGGGCATTTTCCACCTTCGCGGTTGCGGGTTACCCGGCCAATTTCCTGAACGCGGGCCAGTGCATCTTCGCCGTGGATTCGACTGCGGGCGCGACCTGGATGGGTTCGGACGCGCCGCTGGTCGATATCAGCGAATCCAAACTGGTTCAGTTTGAGACGGCCGTCCGGATGGTGCCGCAGGCGGATCCGCAGGCACCGCAGATGATCTCCCAGGGACCCTCCGTCTGCATTTTCAACAAGCCGGATTCCCAGGAGGTTCTGGCCAGCTGGCTCTTTGCACAGTACCTGATGACGGACGATGTGCAGATCGCCTATTCCTCCACGGAAGGCTATGTGCCTGTCACGAGCAGGGCCAGGGAAAATGAAAGCTATCAGGACTACCTTGCCCGGGCGGGGGAGGACAACAGGGAGCACTATTCCGTAAAGATCGAGGCCGCCCGCCTTATGCTTGACAATGTGGAAAACACCTTTGTCACCCCGGTCTTCAACGGATCCGCCTCGCTCAGGGACGCGGCGGGACATCTGATCGAGGATACAGTGAAGTCGGCCAGAAGGAAAAAGGCGGTCGACGAGGCTTATTTCAGCGCCCTCTTTGCCGATACGGAAAAACTCTACCGGCTGGACCAGATCAGTTCCTCCTCAGGCGGAAAGAAGGAACTGGGGCCGCTCCCACTGACATCGGCCGTGCTTCTCGGAGCGCTGGCGCTGATCTGGCTGCTGATCGGATGCTATATGCTGATCGGCATTATGAAGAAGCGGCGGGATTGATTTCAGCTCGGCTTTGCGCTATAGTTTGTGTGTTCGAAAAGTTACTGTTCACGGCATAAGACCTGCGAAGCAGGAACTCCTCACGCAGCCTCTGACAGAAGCATCGCAGATGCGGCATACGTGCGCAGTACGGATGGTCAGAGGCTGTGTGCGGAGGGCCGTGAAAAGTAATCTTTAACTGCGGGACTGCCGCAGAGGGGCTTCAGAAAGGAGAAGAAAGGCTATGAAAAAGTATCTTGCAGTGATGATGGCACTGGCGATGACCGCAGGCATGAGCATGGCGGCGATGGCAGCCGAGACAGAGGCTGAAGCGGACGATCCGAAGGGCGAAGGCGTCATGACCTATGAAGAGTTCATGAACGCGGAAGTTGATGATGAAGTTGTTGTCGAGGCCTATGTGCAGGCAAAGCAGGCATGGTATGAGGGGAATGAGAGCAGGGGTACGGATACGGCCACTGTATATGCCCAGGACCATGACGGCGGCTATTTCTTCTATGATATGGAATGCTCCGCTGAGGATTATGAGAAGCTCGTGCCCGGCACGAAGATCAAGGTAACCGGTTATAAGGCGGAGTGGTCCGGCGAGATTGAGATCGCGGACGCCAGCTTCGAGTTTGAGGACGGCGAGTATATCGCGGAGCCTGTTGACGTGACGGAGCTGCTGGGCGATGAGGAAGCCATCGCAGCCTATCAGAACCAGAAAGTTGCTTTCAAGGGCCTGACCGTGGAAGCGGCTGATGATTCCGGAGCTGCCTTCCTCTACAACTGGGATGGATCCGGTACGGACGGCAACGACCTGTATTTCAACGTTTCCCTGGACGGCAAGACCTATTCCTTCACGGTAGAGTCTTATCTGTGCGACAACACCACCGATGTCTACAAGGCGGTAAAGGAACTGAAGGTTGGCGACGTAGTCGATCTGGAAGGCTTCCTGTACTGGTATGAGGGAATCAATCCGCATATTACAGCCGTAACGGTTCAGTGAGAAACCGGGCTGTTAACCAATTTTAAAATCTAGTTGACAGGAACCCCTTTCTGAAATACAATCTGCTCTGTGATGTTTGATTTATTTCAGAGAGGGGATTTTTTAATGAATACAAAAGACAGCAGTATTACTGTAAAAACCATATCTGAGACGGCCATAATGGCTGCCCTGATCTGTGTGCTGGGACCTCTTTCGGTTCCGATCGGTCCGGTTCCGGTTTCGCTTACTCCGTTTGCGATCTTTCTGACAGTCTGCATTCTTGGACAGAAAAAAGGAACCGCCGCAGTCTGCATCTATCTGCTGCTCGGCCTCGTGGGACTTCCGGTGTTTTCCGGATTCGCGGGCGGCCCCCAGAAGCTGCTGGGACCGACGGGCGGATTCCTGGTCGGTTATATCCTGACGGCGCTGATCGCGGGATGGGTTTTCGATCATTTCCGCAATAACCTGGCGATGCAGGCAGCAGGCTGCCTCCTTGCCCTGGCGGTGCTCTACGCCTTCGGGACGGCCTGGCTGATGTTCCAGGCGCATCTGAGCCTTGCGAATGCCCTTCAGGCAGCCGTGCTTCCTTTTGTCGGGCTGGATATTCTGAAGATCGCGGCGGCGATTCTCGTCGGCAGAACTGTAAGGGGCGCGCTGGAACATGCGCA
>DGHP01000140.1:5377-9605 GCA_002392705.1 Lachnospiraceae bacterium UBA3845
GGAGCAGGTCCGGCAGGCTGCAGTTCAGCAGCAGATGTATTACTGCAGACCTCTGTCAGCGGGAGAAGAACAGATGAGAAAATTGACTGATGAGAGAGTGGCATCCGTTCTGGATCTGCTCAGAAAGCGCGGCGAGACGGTTACGACCGTGGAATCTCTTACCGCAGGCATGATTTCGGCAAGACTGGCGGATATTCCCGGAAGCTCGGATGTACTGAAGCGGGCCTATGTGACTTACTGTGACGAGGCCAAGCATGAGATGGCGGGCGTGAGCCGGGATACCCTGCGCAGATATACTGCAGTCAGCGCGCAGACCGCAGCGGAGATGGCTGCGGGCGGCGCCGGGGCGGCAGATGCCCAGGCCTGTGTTTCAGCCACCGGATATGCGGGACCTGCCTGCGGTCCGGAGGATGACACGGTTGGAACTGTTTTCCTGGGATGTTTCTACCGCGGAACAGTTGTGACGCAGGAGCATCATTATACGGGGGAGCGGAATGAGGTGCGCAGGCAGGCCATGGAAGACGCCATCCTGCTGCTTGAAAACTGCATCAGAGAAACGCCGGTTTGTTCTGAATGACAGCTACTGCTTCCCTTAAAACAGTGTTTTCAGATATTCAGAAACATTGATTCTGTCAATGTTTCCTGAGCTATCATACAGAGGACCTAATGCTGCAGGTGCCGGAGATCACAGAATCTCCGGCACCTGCAGCATTACTCTATTCACGGCCTCCACACATCAGGCGCTGCGCATGTATGCCGCATCTTCGATGCTTTTCACTCAAATTTCCTCTTGCATTTCTTTTTATTCTGTATTACTATCATCTCAGAAAACATATGAACGAACGCTCATATGATCATATGTTCATATGACATGTTTTTTTCTGTTCCTTCATTCATATGACTGCAGGCTGCTGTGTGCGCAGCTGCCGCACGCTCCGAGGTGGCCGGAGGGAATGGCCGGGCCCGGAAGCGGAACGAAAAAACGGAGCGCGAAGCTGCCGGCAGCCGTATTTCGGAAGAACAGGAAGGTTCTGGATTGCTTACGGAGGAAAGAGTATGAAGAAGAAGTTTAAGTTAAATGAGATTGACTGTGCCAACTGCGCTCTGAAGCTTGAGGAAGCGATCAGGGGGATCGAGGGCGTGAAGGACGCAAAAGTGAACTATATGATGCAGAAGCTGACTGTGGAGGCGGATGAAGCCGATATGAATGACGTGGTTGAGAAGGTTCTGGCTGCCTGCCGCAGACAGGAACCTGACATGGAGGTTATGGAGATATGACGACAGCGGGTTTAATGTGCGGCGCAGGCTGGAAGGGCCTGTGCCGTTTCTGCGATAAAGCCTGCACTGTCTGAGAGATTGATTTTAAGAAGATATGGAGAAGCTATGAATAAAAAACAGAAAAAATGGCTGGCCCGGATCCTGACTGCAGCAGTTTTGTTCGTCATTCTTGAGATCTGCATGCATACAGGGGTTTTCGAGGGAAGAAAATGGCTCGGGTTTTTGTTTGCGCTGGTCCCCTATCTGATCGTGGGCTACGATGTTCTGCTGAAGGCGGTCCGGAATATCTCCCACGGAGAACTGTTCGACGAGAGTTTTCTGATGATGGTGGCTACCTTCGGCGCCTTCGGGATCGGAGAGTATCCGGAGGCAGTTGCGGTCATGCTGCTGTTTCAGATCGGTGAGCTTTTCCAGAATTACGCGACCGGGAAAAGCCGTGATTCCATTTCCGGGCTGATGAGCATCGCCCCGGAGTATGCGAATCTGCTGCGGGGCGGAGAACTGGAGGAAGTGGATCCGGATGAGGTGGAGGTCGGGGACACGATTGTCATCAAGCCCGGTGAGAGAGTCCCGCTGGACGGCGTGGTTCTTGAAGGCGAATCCATGCTGGATACCGCGGCGCTCACAGGCGAACCTGTCCCGCGGGCGGTCCGGCCCGGGGAGGACGTGATCTCAGGCTGCGTGAACGGCCAGGGCACACTGAAGGTGCGGACGACAAAGGCTTATGAGGATTCCATGGTTTCCAGGATCCTGGAGATGGTGGAAAGTGCGACGGAGAAGAAAACGCATGTAGAAAACTTTGTCACGCGCTTTGCGAAGGTGTATACTCCTTTTGTAACCATAAGCGCGGTCCTGCTGGCAGTTCTGCCTCCTCTGATTCTGGGCGGCGGCGCTGAGGTGTGGGTTTCCTGGATCCGCAGAGCCTGCATCTTCCTGGTTGTTTCATGCCCCTGCGCTCTGGTGATTTCCGTTCCGCTCGGCTTTTTCGGGGGAATCGGCGCGGCTTCCCGCATCGGTGTCCTGGTGAAGGGCAGCAACTACCTGGAAGCCATGTCCCAGGTCACAACGATTGTATTTGACAAGACAGGGACGCTGACAAAAGGAGAATTCCGGGTGACGCAGCTCCTTCCGGCCCGGACGGGAGACAGAGCGGAGGAGGAACTTCTGGAGCTGGCGGCCTGCGCTGAGTACTACTCCAACCATCCGATCGCTCAGTCCATCCTGGAGGCTTACGGAAAAAACATTGATACCGGACGGATTTCCCATGCGGAGGAGATCAGCGGATCGGGAATTCACACTTTTATCGACGGAAAAGAAGTCCTGGCCGGAAACGCGAAGCTGATGCGGGAGAACGGGATCGCCCATGCGGAGAGCAGCGCACCGGGTACCGTGGTCTATCTGGCCCGGGAAGGGCGCTTTGAGGGGACGGTCGTGATCTCTGACAGCGTGAAGGAAGGCGTGAAGGAAGCGGTCTCTGATATGAAAGCGGCCGGGATCCGGAAAACCGTCATGCTGTCCGGCGACCGGGAAAAAGCGGCGCAGGCCGTCGCGCAGGAGATCGGGATCGACGAAGTGCGCGCGGAACTTCTGCCCGGCGATAAGGTTGAGGAGCTTGAAAAGCTTCTTGCGGAGCAGACCGGGAAGAACAGGCTCGCCTTTGTGGGGGATGGCATCAATGACGCTCCGGCCCTGATGCGGTCGGATGTCGGGATCGCGATGGGCTCGATGGGCTCGGATGCCGCGATCGAGGCGGCGGATATCGTGCTTATGGATGATGACGTGAGAAAGATCGCCGCCACTGTCCGCATTTCGCGCAAGACGATGGGGATCATCCGGGGGAACATTATCTTTGCCCTGGCGGTGAAAGCGGTGATCCTGATTCTCGGAGCCCTCGGCTGTGCCAATATGTGGATGGCCATTTTCGGGGATGTGGGAGTTCTGATTATCTGCATCCTGAACGCCATGCGGCTTCTTGGCAGAAAGACGGGACAGTAAGGGGCGGGAAGTGCGGATGAAGGAGGCAGAGGCATCAGGCTGCCCTGATTCATCCCTGCCGCATGAAAGCAGCAGGGGAGGGAGGAGAGGACGATATGAAACTGAACGTCAGGCGGACGGTTCTGTGCGGCTTTGCCTTTTTTTCGATCTGTACTTTCTGGCAGATGTACAATAATGTAATTCCTCTGATCCTGACGAATACATTTCATATGAACGAGACCTTCTCCGGCGCCATTATGGCGGCGGACAATGTGCTGGCCCTGTTCCTGCTTCCGCTGTTCGGGGCCATCTCCGACCGCTGCGCAAGTCCGATGGGGCGCAGAAGGCCTTTTATCCTCTTCGGAACTCTCGCGGCAGTGCTGCTGATGCAGGTCCTTCCCTTCCTGGACAACAGTTATTATGCCGCGCCTGCGGCCATGAAGCTGGGCGCATTCGTCATAGTTCTGCTTGTCCTGCTGGTGGTGATGGGGACCTACCGGTCCCCGGCGGTCGCCATGATGCCGGATATCACCCCGAAGCCCCTGCGTTCGAAGGCCAATGCCATCATCAATCTGATGGGAGCGCTGGGCGGTATCCTGTATCTTGTGATAACAACTTTTCTGTACAGCGCAAAGAGGACGGAAAACCTTGTCCATGTCTCTTATGTACCTCTGTTTCTGATCGTCGGGTCGATCATGCTTGTATCGCTGCTGGTCGTCATGCTGTCGATTGATGAGCCGGAGCTGAACAGGGAGATGCGGGAATATGAGAAAGCGCATCCGGAGGAGAACCTGACGGTCGTGGATGAATCCGGACAGGAACGCCTGCCGGCCCCTGTAAAGCGCAGTCTCGTTTTCCTGCTTTTTTCCATCGCTCTGTGGTTTATCGGATATAATGCCATGGAGACCTGGTTCACCACCTACGCCAGCAGAGTCTGGGGGATGTCCCTCGGCTCGGCTTCCCTGTGCCTGACGAT
>DGHP01000147.1:0-2903 GCA_002392705.1 Lachnospiraceae bacterium UBA3845
GAGTTCCTGCTTCGCAGGCCTTATTGGAAATCAGAACCTGTTTCTCCTGCAGGCACGACGAACCAGAACCTGATTTCCAACAGGCCGTGAATAGTAACGGGGCGATTCAGAAAAAGGTTTCCTTGACGTGCAAGGGGTGTTATAATAGGCCAAATAGACAAAGAGGCGGAAAATGAAGACAATATATGCGGATATGACACGCGGTGTCGATGAAGAGATGATCGGCCGCGCCGGGAGAATTCTTCTGGAGGGGGGCCTTGTAGCCTTTCCGACGGAGACAGTATACGGACTGGGCGGGAATGCCCTGGATGCGGAGGCGTCCGGCAGGATCTACGCGGCGAAAGGCAGGCCGTCCGATAACCCGCTGATTGTTCATATAGCGGAATTTGAGGATCTTCAGAAGATCGTCCGTTCGGTTCCCGAGGCCGCCGTGATCCTCGGAAAAGCTTTCTGGCCGGGACCGCTGACGATGATCCTGGAGAAGAATGAGGCCGTTCCGCCGGCAACGACGGGAGGGCTGGATACGGTAGCTGTCAGGATGCCGGATCATCCGGTCGCCAGAGCTCTGATCCGGGCAGGAGGCGGCTATGTGGCGGCGCCCAGCGCCAACACTTCGGGACGTCCCAGCCCCACGAAAGTGGAGCATGTCGCGGAAGACCTTGACGGCAGGATTGATATGATCATAGACGGGGGGCCGGTCGATATCGGCATCGAATCTACGATCATCGATCTGACGGAAGAGATCCCCATGGTTTTAAGGCCGGGTTTCATCAGCCTTGAGATGCTCAGGGAACTGCTCGGGGAGGTCAGGATGGATCCCGGGCTTCGCAGCGCGGATCCTTCCTTCAGGCCGAAGGCTCCCGGCATGAAGTACCGGCATTATGCGCCGAAGGCGGATCTGACCATAGTGGAAGGAAGCCAGGAAAAGGTTCAGGAGACCATCCGGAATCTGGCCGGAGAGAAAAAGGCGGCGGGTGAAAAGGTCGGGATCATCGCGACAGATGAGAGCGCGGCGCTTTATGAAGACGGGATCGTGAAAAGCGCAGGCAGCAGGCAGAATGAGATTACCATAGCGATGCATCTCTACAGCATCCTCCGTGAATTCGATGAATTGAACGTGAGCGTGATCTACTCCGAGGCTTTTGAGACGCCTCAGATGGGTCAGGCGATCATGAACCGGCTGATCAAGGCTGCCGGGCATCAGGTCATTCATGTTTGAAGTGAAGGAGATTTACTGTTGTGAATCATTATGATAAACTGATCTTTGTCAGCAGGAGCGATACTGCGACAAGTCCCATGGCGGAGGCGATCCTCCAGAAGCAGTTTTATCTGGAAGATATCCTGATCTCTTCCAAAGGCCTGGTTGTGCTCTTTCCCGAGCCGATCAATCCAAAAGCCGAGGCGATCCTGGTCAGTCACTCCCTCAGCATGAAGGATCATATGAGCGAGCAGCTGGAGGAGGAGGATTTTGATCCCAGAACCCTGATTCTGACCATGGACAGGGAGCAGAAGGACAAGCTGCTGAAAGAGCATGAGCTGGCGCAGAATGTATTTACACTGGCCGAATATATCCAGGCGGACGAGGACATTCCGGATCCCTACGGCGGTTCGCTGAGCGATTACGGAAGGTGCTACGATATCCTGAACGGACAGATCGCCAGGCTGACCTATATCCTGAAGGCGGAAGAACGCACCCAGGAGGAGATCGCGAAGTCGCTTCAGCGGTATTATTAAGGGTTTCAAAGGCTTTGCCCGGGGCCGTCTTCTGCGGCGCGGCCGGAGGAGGCCTCTTTATTTTGCAAAGGACGATTGTACAGTATCTGAATTAAGGAGGGGCATCATGTCTAATGTAACAGTATTGGATCATCCGCTGATTCAGCATAAGGTGGGCATTATCCGGAGAACTGAAGTGGGAACGAAGGATTTCCGTTCGATTATCTCTGAGATCGCGGGTCTGATGTGCTATGAAGCGACCAGGGATCTGAAGCTGCGCGATGTTGAGATTGAAACTCCGATCTGCAGGGCTACTGTGAAGGAGCTTTCCGGCAGGAAGCTGGCTGTCGTTCCGATCCTGCGCGCGGGACTCGGCATGGTGGACGGGATCCTGAATCTGATTCCGGCTGCGAAGGTGGGTCATATCGGTCTCTACAGGGATCCGGAGACCCTGGAGCCTGTTGAATATTACTGCAAGCTTCCGGCAGACTGTGACGAGAGAGAAGTATTCGTGGTAGATCCGATGCTGGCAACCGGCGGATCCGCTTCCGCCGCCATCACCCTCCTCAAGGAGCATGGCTGCAGGCATATCCGCCTTATGAACATTATAGCGGCGCCTGTGGGCGTGGAGCGTCTCCAGAAGGATCATCCGGATGTGGATATCTATATCGCAGCGCTGGACGACCATCTCAATGATCACGGCTACATCGTTCCGGGTCTCGGCGATGCCGGCGACCGTATCTTCGGTACCAAATGATTGTTTTCGGCAGGCTGCCCGGCGGCCTGCCGTTTTTTAAAAACGCTGAATTATTTAAAGTTTCAGCGCCTGAAACCCTTAAAGCAGGGTTTTTCCGGAAGTATTTCAGAACCGGCACCGCCGTGAAAAAAATATGATCGGGAAGCGGGGCCGGTGCAGGGAGGATTCAGAGTGATGAGTGACAAAAGAAAAGATTACATTTCATGGGACGAGTACTTTATGGGAGTCGCGCAGCTGGCAGGACTCAGGTCCAAGGACCCGAACACGCAGGTGGGAGCCTGCATCGTGAGCGCGGATAACAAGATTCTGTCCATGGGCTACAACGGCCTGCCGCTTGGCTGCTCCGATGATGAGTTCCCCTGGGCCAGGGAGGGGGAGACGCTGGAAACGAAGTATCCCTTTACCGTCCACAGCGAACTGAACGCGATCCTGA
>DGHP01000147.1:3035-3309 GCA_002392705.1 Lachnospiraceae bacterium UBA3845
CCGGGATCAAGACAGTGATCTACTGTGAAGATAAATACAGCGATACCCCCAGCGTGATGGCTTCAAAGCGGATGTTCAACTCGGCAGGCGTGCGTTACGTCAGATACCAGCCCAGCGGCAGAGAGATCACGATCCGCCTGTAAATGGCGGCTGCCATGCCTGCAGGGGCTGACATTTGAGGACTGACGGACATCGGGAAGCTTTGCTTCGGGATGCACGCGTTTTTTTTACATCCCGCCCGCCTTGCGCACGCAGGCTTTCTCGGCTTCGATCA
>DGHP01000147.1:3428-3877 GCA_002392705.1 Lachnospiraceae bacterium UBA3845
GGGGGAGCAGACCATATCCTTGAGCACGCCCGGATGGAGTCCTGTCTCCAGGACCATTTTTGCGGAGCCGAGCACGGCCTGGGCGGCAAAGCGGTAGGCTTTGTCCCGCGGCATGCCGTCCGCGACAGCACCGTCCGCCATGGCTTCAATGATGAGAAATACATAGGCCGGGGAGCTTCCGGAGACGGCGGTGACCACATCCATCAGCTTCTCCGGCACCACTTCCGCCTTCCCGAAACACTCGAAGATACTTACCGCAAGGCTGAGGTCCGCCTCCGTCACAAAGGGCCCCGGGCAGAGCCCTGCCATTCCCTCGCCCACCATGGCGGGGGTGTTGGGCATGGAGCGGATGATTTTTCTCTTTCCGCCGAACTGTTCCGAAAGCCATGCCAGGGATTTGCCCGGCGCGATGGAGATGATGAGGGTGTCCGGCGCGGTGACGTCCCGGA
>DGHP01000147.1:3933-4151 GCA_002392705.1 Lachnospiraceae bacterium UBA3845
TTCGCGGATGACTTCTTCATAATACTGCGGCTTGACAGCCAGAAACAGAAGGTCGGAATCCTGCGCGGTTTCCCTGTTTGACAGGCAGCGGATGCCGAGTTCATCCCGGATCCTGGCCTGCGTTGCGGCGCTTGGAGCCGACGCGGACATTTCCTCCGGGCTGCACAGTCCGGCGCCGAGGATTCCGCGGATCATGGCGGATGCCATATTGCCGCATC
>DGHP01000160.1:0-1068 GCA_002392705.1 Lachnospiraceae bacterium UBA3845
TCCTGTTCCTGGCCGAGACCGTTTTTCTGATCTTTTTCCCTGCGGGAACGTCTGAGTATCCGGAAGGATGGGTTTTTCTGAGCCTGTTTTTTCTGCCGCTTCTTTTCGGCGGCTTATGGCTTTTCAGGCAGAACCCGGAGCTTCTTCAAAAGCGCATGAATCTGCGGGAACGCTCCGGGCGGCAGTCGGAAATTGCATTGCTTATCGGCATCCTGTTTAATGCCGGCCTGATTCTGGCAGGGCTTGATGAACGCTTCGGTTGGACGAAGCTGCCTCTGCCTGGAAAGGTCTTCTGCGCATGTGTGATGCTGGCCGGCTGCGGGATCTGTCTGCGGACCGCGAAGGAGAATCCGTTCCTTTCCAGGACAGTGGAAGTCCAGACGGGCCAGAGGGCAGTGGATTCGGGACCTTACGGAATCGTGCGGCATCCCATGTATGCCGGGGCGTGTCTTTTTTTCATGGCCGCGCCTCTGCTGCTTGATTCATGGATTGCGGCGGCGGCTTTTCTGCCCGTTCCCTTTCTTCTGGGCAGGCGGCTGCTGGAGGAGGAGCGGCTGCTGTCGGAAGAGCTTGAGGGCTACAGAGATTATATGGACCGGGTGAGATACAGGCTGATTCCGGGAATCTGGTAAAGAAATTCAGGAAAACGCTGATTGATTTGCAATAGCCGTTGGCAAAGTCTTTATGTAAGCGTTTTCTTATAAAGCGGTTCCGCTGCGGCGGAACAGATGAGATGGCAGGGGCCGTGAATTACAGGGCCGGATCAACAGAACATTCAGAAGGAGGGGCATTCTATGGCGGGAAAAACAGTTGGAACTCTGATTAAGGAAGCGCGGACGGCAGCAGGGCTTACCCAGGAGCAGCTGGCGCGGAAGATCAAAGGGGTCAGCGCGGATGACATCAGCATGGCCGAGCGGGGCAGGAAAGATTTCACCCAGGCTGTCCTCAAGGAGATCGCCAAAGCAACGGGCGTGACCCAGAAGTCTCTTCTGGATGCCGCAAAGAGCGGAAGCAGCGCGAAAACAGGGTCTTCCGCCTCCAAGACAGGAAGCAGCGCAAAGACCGGAT
>DGHP01000160.1:1204-8470 GCA_002392705.1 Lachnospiraceae bacterium UBA3845
AAGCAGCGCAAAGACCGGATCTTCCTCCAAAACAGGGAGCAGCGCGAAGACCGGATCTTCCGCTTCCAAGACAGGAAGCAGCGCGAAGACTGCTTCTTCCTCTTCCACCCTTAAGCTTTCTGCTGAAGAGAAGAGAGTGGTTAAGGCCTACCGGGGGGCGGAAGAAGGGGTTCAGTCCATCGTCCGCATGCTGCTTGGCGCCGACACGCAGTCCTCTTCGTCCAAAAAGGAAAGCAGTGTTCTGGAGACGCTTCTCGGGAGCCTTGCCCAGGGGAATTCTTCCTCTGCTTCTTCAGGCTCCGGCGGCGGAAATCTGATGGATGTATTAATGGGGATGCTGGGCGGAAAATAAAAAAGGGCAGCGCAGGCTGCCCTGTCTGTATGCCTCAGACAGTTTTTCGGGGCCGGGCTGACTGCCGGACGATGTCTGTGACGGGACTGAAATAAAGCAGAATGGTCACGACGATATACATCGGGATCATGACGGCGAACTGGATCAGCCGCGTCGGCATGATTGCGTAGAAATTATAACCCAGGATCAGGACCAGCCCCATCGTATTAAACAGCAGAGTGGAAAGAACGCCTGTCAGCAGGATGCCTGCCGCGAGGACGGCCATCCGGCGGGCGTTTTTTATTCGGGATGAAGGCTTGAAGAAGGACGGAACGACGCCCCAGCAGACTGCGGCGAGGGTGATCAGCGGGTTGACCGCGTACCCCTGGATCAGGCAGCCCAGAAGATCGGCGGTAAGCCCGGTAAGAGCTCCGGCGGCCGGACCGAACCAGAGGCCTGCCATGATAATGGCGACGGGACCGAAAGTGATCCTGCCGAATCCGCCGATATTTACTGCCAGAAGGCGGGTGAGAATGATCTGCGCGGCGACAAGAAGGCCGAGCGAGACCACGGTGAACGTGCTCCAGTCGGTTCTGAGGTTTCGTTTCTGCATAATACATGTACCTCCATTATGCAAAACCGCCCCCACATATAGAGATGTCTCATACATGCAGCAACGGGTGCGGAAGAAGCACCGCAAGCCTGCACGAAGATTTCCGTGAGGCTTTTCGGTTCAGGGCGACTCCCCATCCCTGAAAACTTAACGCGCTTTTTCCTACTTCGCTATTCGTGATATGTTGGAGTTTATTATACTGCTGCCGGATAAAAATGCAACCGTTTTGTAGCCGGCAGCCCGGGCCATGCCGCAATCAAAGGCCGGAGCATGCCACAATCAAAGTCCGGGCCATGCCGTAATCAAAGGCCTGAGCATGCTGCAATCAAAGGCAGAGCCATACCGCAATCAGATGCCAGGCTGCGCCTGTGATATCAGGCCGGGCCGCCACAGAGATAAGGAGAGACAAGACAATGCTGAAAGAAGAGAGAAAAGGATACATCGGAAATCCCCGCCAGCTTTATACCCTGCGCAGGCTCACAGCGGCGGAGGGGAAGGCCAGGGGAACGCAGATCATTGAGGTATGCACGGCCGGAGGCCTTCAGCTGGATATTCTGCCGGACGCGGGTCTTGATATCGGTCAGACCCGGTATAAAGGAATCAATATGTCCTGGATGTGCAAAAACGGCTATGACAGCCCGGCCGTGATCGCGCCGTACGAGAGTGAATTCCTGAATACCTTCCCGGGCGGGCTCCTTTATACCTGCGGCCTCAGAACGGCAGGCCCGGGCAACCGGGACGACAACGGGGAATGGCAGCCCATGCACGGCCGTTATCACAGCCTGCCGGCGGAACAGGTCTGCGCGGAAGCGGAAGGGGACGAAATCAGAATCCGTGGAACCGTAAGGGAGACCGCCCTGTTCGGGCATGTCCTGGAGCTGAAGCGGACAATCCGCATTCCGATCTACGGGTCTGAGATCACGGTGGAGGATGAACTGACCAACCTGACGCCCAGAGCGGAAGAGATCATGCAGATCTATCACTGCAATTTCGGTTATCCGATGCTGAGCGAGAAGGCGGAGCTGATCCTTCCCGAAGAGAGGGAGACGATTCCCCGCACGGAATTCGCAAAGACCGGTCTTGAGAAATGCTGCCGCTTTGACAGCCCCATCGACAGCGAGGAGGAGCGGGTATTCTTCCATAAGATGAAGAAAGAATTCACCGCGGCGCTGGTCAATCCGGAGATCGGCGTCCGCATGACCATGACCTGGAGCGGGGATACGCTGCCCGTGCTGACCCAGTGGAGAAGCATGGCAAGCGGCGACTATGTGCTCGGCCTGGAGCCGACCAACTGCTATATCATGGGACGGCAGGAGGAACGCCGGAACGGCACCCTGCCTGTTCTCGGTGCCTTTGAGACAGAGGTTCACAGGGTGAAATTCTCATTTTCCGAAAGCTGATCCATGCCCGCATACTGATCCCACACCGTACCCCGGGCTCCGTGCCCTTGCGTAATTTCCGTGAAGGCGGAATTGATCCGGACCATGAACAGACCTGTGCACGCGCAATTCCGCCAGGGCGGAACGGATCCGGGCCGTGAATCATAATGACCGTACTGAAAAGTTTCCGACTTGTACTTTTCTTATGAACATGCTGTGTTATAATGGTTGTGATTCGTTTTACGGGTGGGACGAAAGAAAGGCAGTCCGGCCGGGGGAAACATCCGGGCCGGGATGATAATATGCGGGGCGGCTTTTCGTAAGAAAGCCCGGAAATGCCTGCCATTGTGGCATGGGAAGCATTTTCGGAACGCGGAAAGCCTGTCAGAAAGGAGTTTTACGTGAACTGGGAACCTGCAGTATCATATATAAGCGATCTGAAGATCAGCAGTTCTGTTCCCCATACCGATGTGACAGCTTCCGGCATCCTGTTTTCCGCAGTGGTTCCGGAAGGAAAGAAGGCGTCCCTGCTTCTCTATGAAAAGGGGAGCGAGGAGGTAAGCTGCGAGATTCCGTTCCCGGAGAAGCCCAGCATGGGGAGAATATCCGCCATGCTTGTTTCGGGGATTCCCGCGGAGCAGCTGGAATATAATTATAAGATCGGCGGACGGATCGTGACGGATCCCGCCGCGCAGGTTGTGGCCGGACTGGACCGGTTCGGTGACCGGTCAGCGCGCGGTCCCCACCATGTGCGGGGCGGTTTTATCAGGACGGAATTTGACTGGGGGGATGACCGGGAGGCACTCAGGATCCCGTACAGTGAATCTGTCTTTTATGAGCTGCATGTGCGCGGTTTTACAAAACACAGAAATTCAAAGGTGAAGGCGAAAGGAACCTTCAGCGGGCTTGCCGAGAAGATCCCCTACCTGAAAAGCCTGGGCGTCACGGCGGTCGTGCTTCTTCCGGTCTACGAATTTGATGAGATTACGGAAGACGACAGAAGGCTTGGCTGGAGACCGGAAGGCCTCCGCGAGCTGATCGCGGGAACCGCGCTTCCGCAGTCGGCGATCGCTGTTCAGGAAAACGGACAGGAAGAGCTTCCGGCACAGAGCCGGCAGAAAAAGCCGGTCCCGAAGGATCCGCAGCTGCAGGCAGAAAGCGGGAAGAGGGAAGGAAAGCTGAATTACTGGGGCTTTGGCCCGGGCTGGTTTTTTGCTCCCAAGCGTTCTTACAGCGCCTCTGACCGGCCGGAGGATGAGCTGCGCGCGATGGTCCGCAGTTTTCACGAGGCGGGCATGGAAGTGATCATGGAGATGTCTTTCCCGGACGGGATGGATATCGCTTTCGTCAGATCATGTCTTCTGTGGTGGAGACAGGTCTATCATATGGACGGTTTCTATCTGACAGGGAATCAGGACGATATCAATTCCGCCGTCAAGAGCGCGGCCCTGAGCGATGTGAAGCTGATTTCGGACTATTTTGACACCAGAAGGATGTACCCCAAGGGAAGGCCTTACAGGTTCAGAAACCTCGCGGAGTGCAATGCCGGCTTCCGCAATGACGTGAGGCAGCTGCTGAAGGGGGACGAAAACCAGCTGAAGGCTTTTGTGGACCGGGTCCGCTATAATCCGAAGGATTCGGCCGTGGTCAATGCCATCACATCCCATAACGGTTTCACGCTGATGGACCTTGTCTCTTACAATGACAAGCACAATGAGGCAAACGGGGAACAGAACCATGACGGCGCTCCCACGGAATATTCCTGGAACTGCGGCGTCGAGGGACCCTGCAGGAAGAAGGAGATTTCCCGCCTGCGCCTGAGGCAGATCAAAAATGCCCTGGCCATTCTGCTGCTGTCCCAGGGAACGCCGATGCTCCTGGCCGGGGACGAGATGGGGAATTCCCAGGACGGCAATTCAAATGCCTACTGCATAGATTCAGACCAGACCTGGCTGGACTGGCCGGATACCAGGATGTCCAGGGAACTGACGGATTTTGTGAAGAAGCTGACTGCCCTGAGAAAGGCTTATCCGGTTCTGCATACGGAGACGGAGCTTTCCGGCGGAAACAGCGGGGGATTTTTCCCGGACTTTTCCTGCCACGGGAGCAATGCCTGGTTTGCTTCCTTTGACCAGCAGGACAGGGCCATCGGCCTGATGTACAGCGTGCGGGAAGAAAGCGGCCGGGAATTCAGCTGCGTCTATGCTGCCTACAACCTGCACTGGCAGGAGCAGAAACTGGCGCTGCCCTATCTTCCCCATGAGAGAGAATGGCACGTTATCCTGAATACGGGAGAGGACCGGTTCACGGAGATCGAGGAGAACGGGCAGGACAAAGATGAGGCTATGGTAAAATCCATCACCGTACCCGGACGCACCGTGATCATTCTGGCCGGGTAGATCATAAAAAGGATCAGGTTCAATGGGACAGACGGAGACAGATAAAAAGCAGGCCGCCGGCGGCGACGGCATGGCGCATATCGCGGGGACCCCGACAGACGGGATCCTGACCGCAGAGAAAGCGCTGGGCCATCTGCGCACGGTTCTGCACCATAAGAGGCTTGTGGCGGAAGGTTGTTTTCAGGTGGGCCTTTACCGGCAGGGACTGACTCACGACCTGTCCAAGTTTTCGCCGACGGAATTTCTGAACGGTGTCCGCTTCTATCAGAACGGCGTGCAGAGTCCGAACAACGGGGAGCGGGTGAAGAAGGGCTATTCAGAAGCCTGGATGCACCACAAGGGGCGGAACCGCCATCATTATGAATACTGGACGGATTACAGCATTGAAGCCGTCCGGACGGGCAAGGCGCCTGTTCAGCCGGTCCGCATGCCGCGCCGTTATGTGGCGGAGATGCTGATGGACCGGATCGCCGCTTCCAAGACGTATATGAAAGAAAACTATACGGATCAGGCCCCCCTGAGTTATTTCGGCGCTGGCAGGGCAAAGCAGCTGATGGATGAAAGAACCGCCGCGGAGCTTGAAAGGATGCTTAAGATTCTGGCGGAAAAAGGAGAGAAGGAGTGCTTCCGATTCGTCCGGGACTATTATCTGAAGGGCGGAAAGATGCGCTGATAAAATATTCTTTTATTTTATGATTGTTATAGAAGAGGAGAGACAGAGGAGATGAACAAGGATCACAAGGTTTTATACAGCGGTATGCAGGCGACCGGGAATCTGACACTCGGCAATTATCTGGGAGCGCTTAAGAACTGGGTCAGCCTGGCGGACGAATACGAGTGCTATTACGGCGTTATGGATCTGCACTCTCTGACGGTGCGACAGGATCCGGCGGAATTCCGTAAAAGAGCCCGCGCTCTTCTGACCCTCTATATCGCAGCCGGGATTGATCCGGAAAAGAACTGCCTCTATCTTCAGTCCTCCGTGCCCTGCCACGCGGAGCTTGCGTGGATCCTTGACTGCTTTACCTATATGGGCGAGCTGAGCCGCATGACGCAGTTCAAGGACAAGTCCGCCAAACACGCGGACAATGTAAACGCCGGTCTTTTCACTTATCCGGTTCTGATGGCGGCCGATATCCTCCTTTATCAGACAGACGTGGTTCCGGTCGGCCAGGATCAGCTGCAGCATCTGGAGATCACGCGCGATATCGCGCAGCGCTTCAACAGCATCTACGGGGATGTTTTCGCGATCCCGGAGCCTTATATCGGCAAGGTGGGAGCGAAGATCATGTCCCTGCAGGACCCCTCGAAGAAGATGTCAAAGTCGGATGAGAATCCGAACGCTTCCATCTATCTGATGGATGATCCGGATACGATCCGCCGCAAATGCAAACGCGCCATCACGGATTCGGAGGCGACCATCGCCTACAGGGACGAGCAGCCCGGCCTTAAGAATCTTTTCGATATCTACTGCACCTGCACCGGCAAGAGTTCGGACGAGGCCGTCGCCGAGTTCCAGGGACAGGGATACGGACAGCTGAAGGAAGCCGTGGGAGAGGCGGTTGTCGGCATTCTGAAGCCCATGCAGGACCGCATGGCCGAGATCGCCGCGGACAAGAGCTATCTGGACAGGGTGATCAAGGAGAACGCGGAGAGAGCTTATTATTCCGCGAACAAGACCCTCAGAAAGGTGAAGAAGAAGATCGGACTTACGGAGATGCCCCGCTGAGCACGGTAAAAAGCCGGAAGGGGAATTGAGACCGTGTAAAAGGACAGAATCTAAAGAGCCGCCGGAGCAGATCCGGCGGCTTTTCTATCTGATTTTCCGGCGTCCGTTGAACAGACCGGGCGATAAATGGGATATCGGTTTCTGCCGTCCATCATGCGCTCAGACCGGGCGATAACGGGATCCGGGCGCAACAGGCGCCAGGAGATTTAATCGGATAACTGCGGCGGCGCGGAGAGCATGGTGACATTGTCTCCGGACTGCGCCCCTATGATTTTCAGCTGTTCTACATAATGCCTGGCGAGGGCGGACAGCTCCACCCGCTGCTTGCGGATATAGCCGATGGTCATGCGGTTTTCCCCGGCAAGGGGGACAGCGATATAATCGGATCCGTTCAGATCCTCCGTGATGATGCCCGAGCAGAGCGTGTAGGCATTCAGCCCGACCATGAGATTCAGAAGGGTCGCGCGGTCATCCGCCTTTATGATCTTGCGGTAATCGTAGGTGCTGAGGACCTCCTCCGCAAAATAGAAGGAATTGTAGTCCCCCTGTTCAAAAGAAAGGCAGGGATAAGGCCGCAGCTGCTCGATGGAGATCTCATCGCGTCCTGCCAGAGGATGGTTTTTCCAGAGGTAGACGGAGATATCGCAGGCAAAGAGGGGATGAAAATCCAGGGCGTACTCGTGGAAAATCTTTGTGAGCGCTTCCCGGTTGAAATCGTTCAGGTAAAGAATGCCGATCTCGCTTTTCATATTCCGCACATGGGTCAGCACGTCGTGCGTTTTGGTTTCATGGATCGCGAATTCATAATCATCCAG
>DGHP01000054.1 GCA_002392705.1 Lachnospiraceae bacterium UBA3845
CCCTCCCCCTGCAGAGCAGGGGGGTTATTTTTACTGTGACACAAAAAAATCTTCCGGTTATCAGCTTCATACCGGCCGATAACCGGGAGATTTCATCGTTCCCTTTTTCAGGATATCGCTTCCTGCTCCGTTCTGTCAGCAACTGCTTTTCGCCGGCGGTCTGATTCTTCCGGCCTGCGCTTCCTGCCTTACCAGTTTTCGAGTCCGGGTTCCCATCTCTTTCTTAAGATCCAGGCGCCGTTCGTAAAGTCCGGAATTCCGACCGGCATGCCTCCCGCGCAGATGCTCTGCTCGGAAAGGGGCGTGATCGCCATCATGGCCGCGGAATCATAGACATCGATCGGCGTCTCTCTCTTCTCTCTGACCGCGTCGAAGAAGGCCTTGAAGACCAGCCAGTCCATGCCGTCATGGCTGCCCCTGACCCCTTTCTGCTGATAGGTCTTCCAGACCGGATGGTCATACTGTTCAAAATAGCCGGAGGCATTGTCCCAGTTCTTTTTCCATTCGAACTCGTCCGCGTTGTCCTTGCCGTCCATGAAGATGCTGTGATTGTCATCCATGTACATCGCCTTTGTTCCCTGTACCTGGAAGGCGCGGGAATAAAATCTCGGCAGAGTCGTATCCAGCGCGATCGAGATCGTTTCGCCGTGGGCGCAGCTAATGATTGTATTCACCACATCTCCCTGGACAAAGCGAAGGTCCGCCGCGTCGGGGAATTCCTCTTTCCTGGCCAGCATATACTCGCGCAGGCCCGCCGCCTTCGAGGCGACAGCCACAAGGGACACCATCCTGTTCCCGTGGCCGATATCCAGCACATTGCAGATGGGTCCCAGCTCATGGGTCGGATAATTCTCGCAGTTCCGGTTCAGGTAATTGCGGAAGCGGTAATGTCTCTTCTCACGTCCTGTCGAGACTTCCTCCCGCAGGTCGTGCCGGTATCCTCCTTCACAGTGAACGATCTGGCCGAACAGGCCCTGGCGGACCATGTTCAGAACCATCAGTTCATTGCGCCCGTAGCAGCAGTTCTCCATCATCATGCAGGGAACGCCGGTCTCCTCATACACACGGACCAGCTTCCAGCAGTCATCCAGCGAATAGGCGCCGCCGACCTCGAATCCCGCATATTTCCCGGCCTTCATAGCCTCGCACGCGATCGGGACATGCGTCTCCCAGGCCGCCGTAATCATCACCGCGTCTATTTCGGGCATTTCCAGAATCTTCTTATAATCATCCGTTTTCAGAGGTTCCCCCTGCCCTGCGTCCGTGATGAGTTTTGCGGCGGCGTCTCTTCTGTCCTCATAATTATCGCAGACCGCCGCGACACATACCTTCTGAGGAAGGATGACCTGCTCAAGAAGTGAAATGCCGCGGTTGCCTAGTCCGATCAAACCTATCCTGATTTCTCTGCTCATAACTATCTCCCTGCCTGGAATATTTCCGCATAATCATACTGTGAGTACGGATTGACCCGCTTTCTGAATAAGCTGATACGCTTCGCAATCCGTTTTCACGAAATTCTACCCCTTAATACCGGTCAGCGCAATACCTTCTATGAACTGCTTCTGGAAAACGGCAAAGAGGATCAGAAGCGGAAGGATCGCCATCATGGCGCCCGCCATCATTTCCGGGTAATTCGTGTGGTACTGTCCCTGCATGTAGGCAAGACCTGCCGTCAGCGTCATCTTTTCCTGAGAAGTATTGACGATCAGCGGCCACATCAGGTCATTCCATGCAAAGCGGAGGGTCAGGATCCCGAGGGAAACCAGGCCCGGCTTTGCCAGCGGCAGCATGATCCGCCAGTAAGTCGTAAACGGATTGCAGCCGTCCAGGGCTGCCGCGTCCTCGAGGTCCGACGGCAGCGACATGAAAAACTGCCGCAGGAGAAATGTCCCGAATGCGCTGAAAAGGTTGGGCAGGAACAGGGCCGGGATCGTATTCAGAAGCTTCAGTTTCTGCACGATCAGATACTGCGGCAGGATGAAGAAGGACGACGGCACCATCAGCACGGCCAGAAGGGTCACGAAGATGACTTCCCGGCCCGGGAACTTCAGTTTCGCGAATGCGTACGCCGCCATCGAACACAGCAGAAGCTGCGCCGCGACCGTCACGATCGATGAAATGACCGTATTGATATACATCCGGCCGAAGGGAACGTCCCGGAATACATCAAGATAATTGGAAAATACCGGCTTTGCGGGGAAAATCACGGGCGGCACGCGGATTGACTCGGACTGCGTCTTCAGCGATGTGAGCAGCATCCAGAGGAAAGGCAGCAGCGTGATCAGCACCCCGGACAAAAGAACGATATATACGATAATATGGCCTGTATTTTTCTTTTTTACTTTATTATTCATAACAGCCCCTCTGTCACTGATCGTAGTTGACCCACTTGTTCTGCATTTTCATCTGGAAAGCCGTGATAATCATGATGATCAGGAAGAGGAAGATCGCGATCGCGGAAGCGTAGCCCTTCTTCGAATATTCAAAGGCGTTGCGGTAGAAATAAAGCACGATGCTCTGCGAAGCCTCTTTCGCAAGGCTCTTTGAGTTGATCATCATGTAGATCACATCGAAGATCTGGAAGGTGGAGATCAGGGTCGTGATCAGAACAAAGAAAATCGTCGGCGTCAGCAGCGGCAGCGTGATCAGGCGGAACTGCTGGAGCTTTCCCGCTCCGTCCAGGGAAGCGGACTCGTAATAAGTCCGGGAGATCCCCTGCATGCCCGCAAGAAGGATAATCATCTCATAACCGACATTCATCCACACCGCCACGATGGAGATCGTAATCCAGGCGGTGCGCGGATCGCTCAGCCACTGCACTGTCGGAATACCGAACTTTGACAGGACATAATTGAGGATCCCGAAATCACTGTTGAAGATCCAGCGCCAGATCATGGAGATCGCGGTGCTCATGGTGATCGCGGGAATAAAATAGATGACCCTGAATACGGAACGTCCTTTTATGCCTGTATTCAGGAGCGCAGCAACAAGAATTGACAGCGCCAGCGTAGCCGGGACGATCACGATGACATATCTTACCGTGTTCCAGAGGGTGGACCACATCACGGGATCGCGGAACATCGCGGCATAATTGGAAAGACCTGCCCAGGATCTCTTGTTAAAAGCGCCCACTACATGGAAGCTGTCATAAAATACTTTGAAAAAGGGATAGAAATAAAAAATCCCCAGCCCGGCAGTCAGCGGGGCGATCATGAGGTAGCCATACAGAATATGGCTTCTTTGTCTTCGGCTGATCCGTTTTCTCTTCATGAGAACCTGCTCCCTGCATGATGGAAATACATAATTACTGCTTATAAATACACTGCGGCAGGCCCGCCGCGTCCGCCGGACGCCGCGTGCCTGCCGGTATAAAAAATCCTGCGCTTTATTCTGCCGCGAGTACTTCGTTCATCTTTCCTGCCAGTTCCGTGCAGGCGTCCTCAACAGAAACATCCAGGCTGAACGCCTTCTTCAGGCAGTCAGCTTCATAGGTGTTCCATTCTGCCGTGTTGGCGCTTGCCGGATACGGATAGGAATATTCCTCGGAAGAGGTGATGAAGCTCTTAAGGTTCATCTCCGGGGTGGACTCCACCCACGCCTCTGCGGTACCTGCAAGAGCCGGGATCGCAGCGCCGGTTTCAGCGGAAATCAGGTTCGCGGTCTCGCCCGCAAGGAAGGATACCCACGCCTTTGCGGCATCCGGAACCTTTGTATCTACATAGATGCAGTTGCCGAGGCCGTGAATGACAGTCGCCTTCTTGCCGTTAAGAGACGGAAGCTCGACAACATTGATGTTCTCCATAAGGTCGGAGGTCTTCACAGCGCCGAGGAACCAGGAGCCGCCCCAGTACATCGCAAGACGTCCGGAAAGGAACTGGGTGTCGGATGTGGTCTCTTCCAGAGACGCTTCAGAGGGGCTTACGCCTGCTTCCTGAAGGTCGATCCAGCACTGGATGCCTGCCATGGTCTCCGGCAGATCATAACCGGAGGACTTCTTGTCCTCGGAGATCACGCAGCCGCCTGCCGCGAAGATCGTGTTGTAAATTCCGGCCTGGGTATCAAAGCCCGCGCCGATACCATATACAGAACCGTCGTCCTTGGTCAGGGCAGCGGCCTTTTCCGCCATATCTTCCCAGGTCCAGTCGTCGGTCGGATATTCCACGCCTGCTTCATCAAAGATTGCCTTGTTGTACCATACGCCGATGGTATCGAAATCCTTCGGAAGCGCATACTGCGCGCCGCCGATATTATACAGGGCCACAAGGCCGGCCGGATAGTTCGCCGTATCGATTCCCTGCTCTTCAATCATGTCGTCGATCGGCATAAGGATTCCGCCGTTCGCGTACTTGGTGATATTCGGGCCGTTCATCCAGAATACATCCGCGATGCTGCCGCCGGTTGCCGCAGCTTCCAGCTTGGTCCAGTATTCATCCCAGGTGTTCGGTTCCAGCGTGATCGTCACGTTCGGATACACCTTGTTGAACTCTTCAATACACTTCTCGATATACGGTGTCTGATTGTTATCCCAGTACGCGTAGCGCACTTCTCCGGAAACATCCGTATTCGCCTCGTCCGCGAAAACTGCCGACGCGCCGGTCAGCATGACGCCTGCCATGACGACCGCAAGCCCTGCCGCCATCCATTTCCTGATACCTTTCATAATACTCCTTTCTTTTCTTTTTCCGGTCACCCGCTTTTGGGGACTCTGTGTGTGGTTGACGAGCTGCTTACCCAAACGCTGCACTTTAATCCGCTCCTCAGCCCGGCCGGCTGAAATCCGCCCGGCTGAAACAGTGACCCGTTTAGGTATTTTGCACGATGATTCCGATCTGCTTATTGATTATTTATATCATATTATGCTATCATCTTCTATATTCTTCCATATATTTTTGTACAAAATTGTGTCAGGATGGCTTATAAAACAGAATCAGGGTTGTTCTGTACTCCAAATGTCAAAAAGCATGCACCCAACGGACGCACGCTTCTGAACTACAGTCTTCATTATAAATTATGGTACGTATGGTTACAGCCCCCCGGCAGTCAAAAAGTCAGAATACATCTCATCCCCGGGATTATACGGTTCTCTCCCGGTGCCGCAACAGCAGCGATTGCGATACCGCCTCATCCCCGGATCATGCGGTTTTCTCCTCCATCCAGCGTCTTACTTCCGCCGTAATCTCATCAAGGTCCCGCGCCGTTTTCTCATTTTCACTCTGAAAGCCCATCAGCTTTTCCAGGTATCCCTGTTCCCGGATCATCCTCAGGCTTTCCGGATACTCGATTCCGTAAGGCAGGGATATATGGCCCACAATGATATCCACCGGCGTCTTCCGGATGCTCCGGAGAATCGTCTGATGGCTCAGGCTGGTCTGCTTCACGACCGGCGTAATTTCCGCGCTCCGGAGCGTCTCCGTATCCGTATTGTAGATCGACTCCAGGGAAAATTCCGTATTGACCCGGAAAATGTCAACCTTGTCGGCGTCCCGGATCAGACGGGCGAACAGAAGCTCCCGCTCATTCAGTCCCTCCGGAAGCAGATAGTCGCTGTGATGGCGGATGGCCAGCTCAATCAGATGCTCCGCCTCCGGGTCCTCCGCAGGCATAAAGCGCCGGATCAGGCGCTCCCCTTCGCTCCCGAACAGAAGGTCCGCCCCGAAGCGGCCGTGGTCGATGGAGGCGGCGTCATTGAAGGTATTGTAGATACGCAGCTGTTCAAAGCGCCCGATATCATGGAGCAGGCCGATCAGCCAGGCAAGATCGCAGTCCTCCGCGGACAGTCCCAGGCTTCGGGCGATCCGCTCCGATCCCGCCGCCACCCTGCCTGTATGTTCCACCTTCAGGCGGATCTTGTCGTTCGTTATATCATAGGGTTTCACATATTCCCGGAATGCCGCCGCCGCGCGTTTTCTGTCTGTCATATCCGCTCCTTTGTCTTTGTCTTTGTCTTTCTCTGTTCCCGGCTCCCCGCCCGGTATCATTTCGGATTGCTCCGCATTCCGCCCGGTATGCTTTCGAATTGTTCCGCGTTCCGCTCCGGCCTGCAGCTTTGCTGCCCTGTCACAGCAGCGTACACTGCAGACCGCTATACAGACTGTATGCCACCGGAACCGGCCATCCTCTGTCTGATACTGTATATGGGGTACCTGTTTCCCAATCATAACACATACCGCCGCGCAGGGCAAAAAAACCGCTCCTGTTTTGGGCATTCTGACATATGTCTTATACATTTATAAATATCTCTCAAATACTTTCGACGAAAATAGTTGATTTTGAGCACTCCCACTGGTATAATTTTGGCATCAGCGATACGTGAACCCGCACTATATGATCTGGTCTTTTTGTCGTAAGGTATGAATGACGAGCTTCCTTCCGGCAGGCGGATCTGAAAAGCGGGAAACCTGTCCTGCCCGTTCACGGGAACGGCAGGATTTCACTTCCGGGAGGCGGCCGGCCTGCCGATTCTCTCCGGGTCTCATTTTACAAGGAGGATGCAACATGATGAAAAAGTTACTTGCAACTGCACTGACAGCTGCCATGCTCGGTTCCATGCTTGTAGGAGCTGTTTCCGTACAGGCTGAGGAAGCAAAGAACATTCCGGAGCTGACCACGGAGCCGCTGACCATCACCCTTTGGGATATCGCTACCGAGGATCCGACCAAGAGCATTCAGGAAGGCGCTGTTGAGAGATTCATGGCGGATTATCCGAACATCACCGTCAACCAGGTACATCAGCAGAACGATAACTACAAGCAGCAGCTGATCGTCGCCATGAGCGCTGACGAGTGCCCGGATATGTACATCCACTGGGGCGGCGGCCCGATGGCTGAGTATTACAAGTCCGGCCATGTGAATGATATCACAGAGCTGTTCAACACCTATGATCATCCGGATTTCATCGACGCGGCAGTTGCTCAGGCTTCCTATGACGGAAAAGTCCTGGCGATCCCGTTCGGCGGACTGTCCGGCTGCGACATCTTCTACAACAAGACCATCTTCGAAGAAGTCGGCGTAGAAGTTCCCCAGACCATCGACGAACTTGAAGCAGTCTGCGACAAGCTGATCGAGGCAGGATATGTTCCGTTCTCACTGGCGAACGGCTCCAAGTGGACAGGCTCCATGTACTTCATGTATCTGGTAGCGCGCCACTCCGGAAATGACGAGTTCAACGCAGCTTATACGCAGGAAGGTTCCTTCACCTCCCCGGCATTCATCTGGGCAGGCGAGAAGATTCAGGAATGGGTCAACAAGGGCTACTTCAACGAAGGCTTCAACTCTCTGGTTACCGATAACGGCGAAGACAGAGCTCTTCTGTATGACAACACCTGCGCTATGATGCTTCACGGCTCCTGGCAGGCACGTTCCATCATGACCGACAGCAAGGACTGGTATGACCAGAACCTCGGCGTATTCCGTTTCCCGGAAGATGCTGAAGCGAAGGAAGCCGGCGTTCCGCAGAACGTTGAGATCGGTACCGCCATCGGCAACGGTTTCTCCTTCAACTGCTGGAACGAGGACGGCAGCGTAGATCAGGACAAGCTGAATGCCTGCTACGTACTGGCTACCCAGTATTACAACGACGACACCTACAACGAGCAGCAGATGGCCAACAACACCACACCGTCCATCAAGGGCTTCGAGAAAGAGATCACCGATCCGATCATGACGACCATCACCAACGTCTTCTTCGATGCTTCCAACGTACAGCTGTGGTATGACCAGTATCTGCCGGCATCCGTTACCGAAGTTCATAAGGACTGCATGACCGAGCTGTTCGGCCTGAGCAAGACTCCGCAGGAAATCGGTGAAGCGCATGACGCTGCTATGCAGGCAGCTCTTGCAGAGTAAGGTCTGACGAATTTCCACGGAATCATCTTGCGGCAGACTGCCGGCCGTCCTGTATGAACGGTTCCGGTCCGCATTTCGGAACGGTTTTCAGGAAGCGCCCCGCAGATCTGTATCTGCATGAGTAACGTACGGCATGCCCGCAGGATCCTCCGATCCTGTGGGCATGTTTTCCATATGGAACCTTACTTCTTCCCGGACGCAACCATCATCATAATTACTGCAGGCTGCAATCCTGCTTCTCGCCGGAAAGCTTCACCTGTCAGGAAGGAGGAATCTATATTATGAACAGCCTCCAAAAGGCAAAAGCAAAAAGCACAGCGATCGCGGCTACGGTATTTCTGGCACCGGCCCTGATCCTGATCTGTGTCTACATGATTTACCCGGTTATCGACACCTTCGTGACGAGCGCCTACAAATGGAACGGAATCTCATCCGACAAGATCTTCGTCGGCATGAGCAACTGGAACACTCTGATTCATGATTCCAAGTTCTGGTCATCCTTCCTGCACAACGTCATCGTCATGATCTTCTCGATTCTTCTGCAGATCCCGCTTGGACTTCTTCTGGCCACCTTCCTGGATGCCAGCGGCAGGAAAGCCAACATCTTCAAGATCATATGGTTCTTCCCGTACCTGATGAGCTCCGTCGCGATCGCGTTTCTGTTCAACTACATCCTTGCCACGAACGGCGGTCTCTTCTCCGCCATCGCCACCCTGTTCTCAGGACACAAGGTGAATGTTGACCTGCTCGGAAAGAATCCGCAGGCCCTCTTTGCCATCATCGGCGTCATGGCCTGGCAGTTCACACCTTTCTACATGGTTTATTTCATTGCCGGATACGGCAATATCGATACATCCCTCTATGAGGCGGCCGTCATCGACGGATGCACGCGGAAGGATTATCTGTTCAAGATCGCTATTCCTCTTCTCGGACCGATCTTCAAAACAGCATGTACCATGTCCCTGATCGGATCCCTGAAGTATTTCGATATGGTCTTCAATATGACCCAGGGCGGACCGGCCGGAGGCACGGAATTGATGGCAACCTATATGTATAAGTTGTCATTCTCGCAGTTTAACATGGGTTACGGTTCCTGCGTGGCAGCCGGAATGTTCATTCTGATCACGCTGATCGCGCTGCTGTTCCAGAAAGTATTTGTGGTAAAGGAGGATTACTAATATGAATAATGCTCAGGAAGTCGATTACCGCAAATCAAAACGCAACAGCCGCATCGCCTGGGGCGTCGCCATCTTCTTCGCCCTCTTCTGGCTGCTGGTGGCTCTGATCCCCTTTATCTTCATGATCGTGAACTCGTTCCGCAAACAGTTCGACATGCTGTCGCAGGGCGTCTTCCATTTCCCGGATCCCTGGTATTTTGACAACTATCCGAATATCGTGAAAAACGGTTTCTTCGGTTACTTCGGGCGAAGCGTCCTGATCGTGGCCTGCTCCCTGATCCTGATGCTGGCCATCTCCGCCTGCGCTGCCTATCCGCTCTCCCGTATGACCTTCAAGGCAAGAGGGCTGATCTACGCCGGCATTGTGGCCATGATGTCCATCCCGATGCACGTAACCCTGATCCCGATCTTCAAGATGACCAACGCCATGGGACT
>DGHP01000120.1 GCA_002392705.1 Lachnospiraceae bacterium UBA3845
GCCGGCAGTTTCAACAGTGACATTCCCTTCCAGAAGCAGGGAAAAACATATACCTTCGGGGAAGGCAAAGCAAAACTGGATATAGATATTTCCGCCGGAAACGTGACGATTCTTGAAAAATAAAGCGTCAGCCGGCGAAGCGCCCGTATGGCATAAGCCGCGGGCGCTTTTGTAATCCGGCAGTTTTGCTGCCGTACACTTCGCCGGAATCCGGGAAAGGTTCCGGCGCTTTACATGCCTGCCGGCAGAACCGGCGCTGTATAAAGGCGGGCTAAAAAGGCAGTGGAGCAATTTCCTCAAATGTGGTATCGTGTAGAGGTGCAGAAATAGATCCATTTCCGGATGAAGGGTTTTGGTTTCGCTCTTCATCCTTTGTTTGGAGGCAGAAGGAATGAAAACAGATGTAGTTGTGATTTCGAATGACGGCAGCGGGATGGATGAAGCTCTGCTGCAGGCGGATAAAGCGGCGCAGTACAGGGACCTGGAACACCGGGACACGCTTCACTTAAGACTTCTGACGGAAGAAACCCTCGGTATGATGCGCGCCATTACAGGTCAGACAGATGGCAGCTTCTGGATTGAGAGTGACGGAAAAGAGTTCCGCATCTGTCTTAAGGTCGTGACTTACGTGGATTTTGACAAACGGGAGAAACTCCTTGCCGCATCCACCAGCGGGAAGAATGAGGCGGCCAGGGGAATTATGGGCAGAATCAGGGCTTTCTTTGATCCGCTGGACAGTATGCCGGTTCCTGTTGATCTCTCCACGCAGGGTATGAACAGCGATCTGTCCTGGTCCATGAACGCATACCGGGCAGACCTTCAGGCCGGCGTGGAAGCGAACCGCGAGGGTGCGGCCAGGGCCTGGGATGAACTGGAACAATCCGTTGTCATCCATATAGCGGATGAAGTAAAAGTAAGTATCCGCGGACGGGAAGTGACGATGACAATTTATAAGAAGATGGGCAAAAAAAGAGTGCGCCGACAGCCGTCCAGGGACGCAGTCTGAGGACCCCGGGCCGGCGGTACAGAGGAATCACAAAATGACGGAAAAGAACAGAAAAAAGGATCCTCTGGAATGGGAGGAGCTTCAGACAGAACATATCGTGCAGGATGAGTGGATTGATTTCCGGAAGTCCTCTTACCGTTTTCCGGACGGGAGCGTGTACGAGCCCTACTACAGCTACAGCCGGAGAGATTACGTGGTGATTGTGGCTTCCGATCCACAGGGGAATTACCTGTGCGTCCGGCAGTTCCGCCAGGGGATCCGGAAGGTAACGACGGAGTTTCCCGCAGGCTGTGTGGAGAAAACGGACCGGACAGGAAACGGAGATGCAGCGGGACAGAATGTGGAGGCGGCCCTGACAGCGGCAAAGCGGGAACTTCAGGAGGAGACCGGATATGTCTCCGACGACTGGCATTTTCTGCTTGCAGTTCCTTCCAACGCCACTCTTGCGGATAACTGGGCCTATCTTTTTACAGCCGGCGGCTGCCGGCGGGTCTCCGGCCAGAAGCTTGACGATATGGAGTTTCTGAATGTCCGGAACTATACAGCCGGGGAGATTGAGGAGCTGATCGCGGAAGGCAGGTTTGAGCAGGCAATCCATATTCTGGCATGGCTTCTGGCGCGCAGGGGAAAAAGCCTGGAATGAAGAACCGGCAGGGGACGCCGGCATACAGGAAACAGCAGGGGAAACAGGATGAAGATATGGATTACGCGGCACGGGCAGACCAATCTGAACAGGGCGCATCTGATGCAGGGACTGACGGACGAACCGCTGAATGAAACCGGGATCCTTCAGGCAGAGGAAGCCAGGGAGCGGATCGGGGAGATCCGCTTCGACGCGGTTTACGCAAGCCCTCTTCAGAGGGCGCTTCTGACCGCCTCCATCATCGGAGGCGTGGAGGAGGAGGCTGTCATAACAGATCCGCGGATTATCGAGGCGGACTTCGGCCCCTATGAACGCAGAAAGTACTGGATGATCGGCCCGGCCATGACCCTTTACTGGGCCCTGCCGGAGATTTTTCCGGCGCCTGCGGGAGTGGAGACAGTGAATTCCCTGAGATCCCGGAGCTCGGATTTTCTGAAGGAGCTTGAGCAGAAAGATTTTGAGAACGTTCTGGTGGCCTGCCATGGCGGCATCATGCGGGCGCTCTGCGGATATCTGGCGGACAGGAAGAACGGGATATGCTGGCGTCCGAAGCCGCACAACTGTGAGATACGCGTCTTTGAATCAGAGGGCGGCAGGCACAGATATCTGGGAAAAAAGTAGAAAGAAATCCGGGCTGCCCGGGCAGAAATGCTGTTCTGTCCGGGCAGTAACTCTGTCCGGATGCAGCCGGAAAAGAAATGTTGCTATTTACTGCCGTTTTAATATCGACTGCTGAACCCTCGGTATTGCCCGAAAGAAATTGATTTTTCTGTAAAAAACAGTTGACAGCGGGATATAGCCGGTGTATATTACCTATCAAACAGGTAGGATTAATAAGAAAACAACAGAGAGAAAGGAGAAGGCATTATGAAGTCTGTAAGGAATACAGCCGGGAATATGTGTGAGATGGTGGGCACCATGTGTATGATGTCTGTTTTCCGTATGCAGAAAAAAGTGCTTCTCCGTCACCCGGCATAAGCTGTACGTACACGGACGTATGGAAGGATATGTCAGGAACCGTTTCGCAGGGAGGCACGGGAGTGCCTCCTTTTTTACATGGAAGGGAGTATACCATGAGTGATCACAAGTACAGATTCGAAACGCTGCAGCTTCATGTCGGCCAGGAAGAGGCGGACCCGGTTACGGATTCCAGAGCGGTGCCAATCTATCAGACAACGTCTTACGTCTTCCACAGCGCGCAGCATGCGGCAGACCGCTTTAACCTGCGGGACGCGGGCAATATCTACGGCAGGCTGACCAATTCCACCCAGGGCGTTCTTGAACAGAGGGTGGCAGCTCTGGAAGGCGGCGCAGCGGCCCTGGCCGTTGCGGCGGGTGCCGCGGCCGTTACCTATTCCATTCTTGCGCTGGCAGGAGCAGGGGACAATGTCGTAGCCCAGAAGACCATATATGGGGGCAGTTATAACCTCCTGGATCATACCCTTCCGGCCTACGGAATCAGTACGACTTTCGTGGACGCGCAGAATCCGGACGAGATCGAAAGCGCGATCAATGAGAAGACAAAGGCTGTGTTTATTGAGACCTTGGGCAATCCGAATTCGGACATTCCGGATATCGACGCCATCGCGGAAATCGCCCATGCGCATCAGATTCCGCTTATCATAGACAATACCTTCGGAACCCCCTATCTGATCCGTCCGATTGAGCACGGCGCAGATATCGTAGTCCATTCCGCCACTAAATTTATCGGCGGCCACGGCACGACCCTCGGCGGCATTATTGTGGACAGCGGGAAATTCGACTGGACCGCATCGGGGAAATACCCGCAGTTTACGGAACCGAATCCGAGCTATCACGGAGTTTCCTTTGTACAGGCAGCCGGGCCGGCCGCCTACGCGACCTACATCCGCGCGATCCTTCTTAGGGATACCGGCGCCGCCATCTCACCGTTTAATGCCTGGATCCTGCTTCAGGGTCTGGAGACCCTTTCCCTCCGCCTTGACCGGCACGCGGAGAACACAAAGAAAGTAGTGGAGTATCTGGCTGGACATCCGCTGGTGGAGAAGGTCAATCATCCCTCGCTTCCGGACCACCCGGACCACGCCCTGTATGAGAAATATTTCCCGAACGGCGGCGCTTCGATCTTTACTTTTGATATCCGGGGCGGGCAGAAGGAAGCCTACGCTTTTATAGACGCGCTGAAAATCTTCTCACTGCTGGCCAATGTGGCGGATGTAAAGAGCCTTGTGATCCATCCCTATGACACCACACACGCGGAGATGACACCGGAGCAGCTTGAAGCGGCGGGCATCTATCAGAACACCATCCGCCTGTCCATCGGAACCGAGCATATCGACGATATTCTCTGGGATCTGGAACAGGGTTTTCAGGCAGTATCCGCTCTTAAATAAACAATCCTTTTGATCCGGGAGCATATACCGCGGTGAAAACGTATAGACAGCAGTTCATTTCGTTCGCGCGTATAGTCATCCGGGGCGTTTCGTCAGAGTTCAAAACTTCGTTTTGTGAGGAGGTAAAACATATGTCAGGAATCAGAAAAAACAGGATCGCAAAATCTGTCGCCGCAGCAACTGCCGCGGCTGTTCTTTTCGTGGGGGCCGTCCCGGCCTTCGCGGACGAAGATGCCGTCTACCGCACAGTGGAGGAGATCCAGGAGAGCGGAAGCATCCGGATCGGCGTTTTTTCGGACAAGAGTCCTTTCGGATATGTGGATGAATACGGGGAATATCAGGGATATGACGTATATTTCGCAAGACGCATCGGGGAAGATCTCGGGGTGGATATCGAGTATGTCTCCACGGAGGCCGCCAACCGGATCGAATATCTTCAGACCGGCAAGGTCGATATTATCCTTGCCAATTTTACCGTAACGCCGGAGCGGGCCGAGGAGGTGGACTTCGCGCTGCCCTACATGAATGTGGCGCTGGGAGTTGTTTCCCCTGAGGACGCCGTGATCGAAAGCCTGGATGAGATCGGCGAGGACCAGCAGGTGATCGTCATCTCCGGAACCACGGCCGAAACCTACCTGGAGAAGAACAATCCGGAGATCAGGCTGCAGAAATACGATGCCTACGCGGAAGCCAAGACGGCACTGGAGAACGGAAACGCGGATGCCTGGGCAAATGACAACACGGAGGTCATCGCCTTTGCCATCGAAAATGAAGGCTTCGTGGTGGGAATCCCCTCCCTCGGCAGCGCCGATACCATCGCGCCGGCTGTCACCAAGGGAAATGAGAGCCTCCTGAACTGGCTCAACGAAGAGATTAAGGCGCTTGGGGAGGAAGCATTTTTCCATCAGGACTATGAGGAGACGCTTCTTTCAACCTATGGCGAAGACTATGAAGACACGCTGGTCGTGGAAGGCGGCGTGATCGGAGGAGAAGAGGCGGAGACGGAAGCCTGACCATGGACGCGGAGGTAATGAAATCATATCTGCCCCTGTACAGGGACGCATTGTTTCTGACGATGCGGATCGGCTGGCAGGGAGTCATGCTGGCCCTTGTTCTGGGGCTGGCATGCGCGGCAGTTCTGCAGCTGAAGCTGCCCTTTATAAGGAGAATTGTCACCGTATATGTGGAATTGTTCCGCAATACCCCGCTTCTTGTACAGCTGTTTTTTCTGTATTTCGCCCTTCCAAGGATCGGGATCCGGATCCCGGCCGAGGTCTGCGGCTGTGTCGGGCTGGGCCTGATCGGGGGCGCCTACATGACGGAAACCTTCCGCAGCGGGCTGGACAGCATCGCGCGGATTCAGATGGAGAGCGCCGCAAGCCTCGGCATGACATCGTTCCAGATCTTCCGCTATGTGATCCTGCCCCAGGCAGTCGCCTCCAGCGTACCCGGAATTCTGGCGAATATCATATTCCTGCTGAAGGAGACCAGCGTTTTTTCCACGATCAGCCTGATGGATCTGATGTTTACGGCCAAGGACCTGATCGGGATGTACGCGAAAACGCTGGAATGCCTGACGCTGCTGGTGATATTTTACCTGATTATGCTTCTTCCCGTCTGCATCGCGGGGAATATCCTGGAGAGGAGGCTTCGCTATGCAGAGTTTGGGAATTGAAGTTCTGTTTAAAGGGATTAATTTTCAGAGACTTCTCGCAGGACTGTGGGTGTCGGTCCGGCTGAGCCTGATTTCCGTGATTATCAGTATTGTACTCGGGACAGGGATGGGCATGCTGATGACTTCAAAAAGCAGGCTGCTGCAGTTTTTCTTCCGTCTCTGGCTGGAGACGGTCCGGATCATGCCGCAGATGGTTCTGCTTTTCGTAGTCTATTTCGGGAGCACGAGGGTGTTCGGCTGGAATCTGGATGCGGAAGCGGCGGCGATCATCGTCTTCAGCTTCTGGGGAACTGCAGAGATGGGAGATCTCGTGCGGGGGGCGCTGATCAGTATCCCGAAGATCCAGTATGAGAGCGCCAGGGCCCTGGGCATGGATGAGAAAACCCTTTACCTGTATGTGATCCTTCCCCAGACGATCCGGCGCATGCTGCCCCTCTCCATCAACCTGATCACCAGGATGATCAAGACGACCAGCCTGGTTATGATGATCGGAATCGTGGAGGTTCTGAAGGTCGCCCAGCAGATCATAGAGGCGAACCGGAAAAGCTCCCCGAACGCGGCTTTCGGCGTGTTCGGAACGGTATTCCTTCTGTATTTTCTGATCTGCTGGCCGGTCAGCCGGCTCTCCGTCTGGCTGGAAAAACGCCAGGCCGCGTAGAAGGCAGGGACAGCGGGCAGCATCACATCCTGCTGAAAGGGCAGATATAAAAATATGATTAAAGGGCGGGCATATGGTATGGAAAACGCGCTGCTGACAGTTGAACACCTGCATAAATCCTATGGCGGACATATCGTTCTCGATGACCTGTCTTTTACGGTAAGAAAGGGAGAAGTGATCGTCGTGATCGGGCCCTCCGGCTGCGGGAAGAGTACCCTTCTGCGCTGCATCAACGCTCTGGAGGAGATTCAGGGCGGCCGGGTTCTGCTGAATGGAGAGAGCGTTCGGAAAGACGCCGGGAATATTCCGCAGATGAGGCAGAAGATCGGTATGGTTTTCCAGAGTTATGACCTTTTTCCCCATAAAACGATCCTGGATAATATCACGCTTGCACCCCGGAAAGTGCAGAAGAGGGGGAAGGCGGAGGCGGAAAGGGAAGCCCTGGAGCTGCTTGAGAGAGTCGGTCTGGCAGACAGAAAAAATGATTATCCCAGACAGCTCTCCGGAGGCCAGAAGCAGCGCGTTGCGATCGTGAGGGCGCTGTGCATGCATCCGGAGCTTCTGCTTCTGGATGAGATCACGGCGGCGCTGGACCCTGAGATGGTCCGGGAAGTGCTCGATGTGGTCCTTTCCCTGGCCCGCAGCGGGAGTACGATGCTGATCGTGACCCATGAGATGTCCTTCGCGAAGGCCATCGCCGACAGGGTCTTTTTCCTGGAAGAGGGAAGGATTATGGAGGAGAGCGCGGATCCGGAAAGCTTTTTCCAGTGCCCTCAGACTCCGAGAGCGCAGGCTTTTCTCCGTACCTTTGATTATGAGCGCTGAATCCGGAAATAGCAGCTCTGCCAAATATGGCGGGGCTGTATTTTTATGCTGTATTCTGCCTATTCGTTTAGAGCGTGTTCTGCTATAATATATGCAGACTGCATGAAGAACGCGGCGGATCGCACGCGGTGATCTGATTTCAGCAGTCCGTATCAGATGTATTTATCGGAACATGAAAAGGAGAGAGACTATATGAAGAGAAAAATATCCGCACTGCTGCTCACGATTTTGCTTGCGATGACCGTCGCCTTCGACGCGTTTGCATGGAATTACAGTCTTGACGGAACGGGAATCACGCCTCCGGCACGCTTCACGAGTGTTGAAGAGACCGCGGACGGCCTTGAATGTAAGACCAGCGGAAACGGGTCCAGGGAGTTTCTGACTTATATGTCAGCCGGGCCTGCTTCTGAAACTGCCGTGAAAAAGCTGGCGAACAAACTGATCAGTTCCTTCAGGGCCGACGGTTATGAGATCGCCCAGAATCTGAAGAAGGTCAAATGCGGCGACGGGCGGAAAGCCATGTACTTTTTCTTTGACGGACACGAAGATTTTTATTTCTATGGCTATGCGGCTTTCATCCCGGGCAAAGGGGGCAGATACGTTGCCGTGATCGACATGCTCGGGACAGGGAAGAAGGAGGCCGGCGCGTTCCCCTTCTCGAAAAAGGATATTAAGCGGATCGTATCTACCATAGAAGGCTGAAGCCGGAGTCAGGCCCTGTGATTCCCGGAGGATCCTATACAGCATTGACGCAGTTGACTACGCACTCGAGTCAGGCTCTGTGATTCCCGGAGGAGCCGGGCCGCGGACAGGGACGGTCCCTGCCTGCTGCGGCGGCAGGGCAGCCGGCTCTGAAAAGGAGTTTCTGCAATGAAAATTATTGATATCCTGAACAGGGAGGAGATGACCCTTTCTTTTGAAGTATTTCCCCCGAAGAAAGAGACGTCTCTGGAGAATGTACGGGCGGCGACAGAGAAGATTGCCCTTTTAAAACCGTCCTTCATGAGCGTGACTTACGGCGCCGGCGGCGGAACGAGCAATTATACGATCGATATCGCGAAGAATATCAAAGATAAGTGCCATGTCCCATTGATGGCGCACCTGACCTGCATTTCCTCTACAAAGGCAGGAGTGAAAAAGCAGATCGGCGCGATCCGGGAAGCAGGCATTCAGAATGTAATGGCCCTGAGGGGGGATATCCCGGAAGCCATGCAGGGGCAGGACCGCAGCGGATGGGATTATCATCATGCCGTGGAACTGATCCGGGAACTGAAGGAGGATTCTTTTGATTTCTGCATCGGAGCGGCCTGCTACCCGGAGGTTCATCCGGAGAGTCCGAACCAGAAGGAGGACATTCTGCACCTGAAGGAGAAGGTGGAAGCGGGAGCGGATTTCCTGACGACCCAGATGGTGTTCGACAATAATCTGTTCTTTAATTTCATGTACAAACTCAGGGAAGCAGGGGTTACAGTCCCGGTTCTGCCCGGGATTATGCCGATTACCAATGCAATTCAGGTTGAACGGGCCATAAAGCTTTCCGGTTCCTTTATGCCGCAGCGTTTCCGCTCGATCGTGGACCATTTCGGATCGGATCCGGAAGCCATGCGCCAGGCCGGGATCGCCTATGCGACAGACCAGATTATTGATCTCTTTGCCAACGGGATCACGAATGTGCATGTATATTCGATGAATAAGCCGGAGGTTGCGGAAGGAATCTGGAGGAATCTGGAAGGGATCCTGGGGAAGAAATTCTGAAGGGACATTGCTTCATTTGTGTTTTTGGTCCGGTGAAATGGATCTGCGCGCTGTGCACCTGCACTTTGTTTCGAGGGCCGGGGATGCCGGTACGGGTTCCGTTCCGGCGGGCAGATGAAGGCCTGCGCTGCGGAAAAAGCGGCGGACTCGGGGATTGGAAAGAGGATGAGGAGAAAGTCTGCGGCTGTCTGCAACCTGCTGATTGCGGGTATTGTACTTTATTCATGGATCAGGATGCTGTCCGGAATTGATGCCGGAGGTCTGTTTTCAGAATCCCGCATCCGCACCTTGAAGTATTTCACAGTGGATTCCAACCTCCTGGCCGGGGCCGCGGCGTTATGCGCAGCCCTTTTTGAATTTCGTTCCGGAAAGGAGATTCCCGTATGGGTCAGCGCGCTGAAACTGGCGGCCACTGCCTCGGTGATGCTGACCTTTCTGACTGTGATCGGCTTTCTCGGGCCCATCTTCGGATATGCGTCGATGTTCAGGGGGGCAAACCTCTATATGCATCTGATTACGCCGCTGCTGGCGGCGGCCGTATTCTGCCTGCTGGAGGGGACGCCCGCGCTTTCTCTCAGGCACTGCTTTTTTGCAGTGATTCCGATGCTGATCTACGGAGAAGTCTATCTATTGAACATTCTGATCAACGGTACAGGGAGCGGAATGAATACCAATGACTGGTATGGTTTCACAAGATGGGGGCTCGCCGCTGCGCCGCTGGTTTATCTGGTGATGGCGTCGGTCACCTGGGGAATTGCATGGCTGCTGTGGAGATGCAGCATTTATTGTCTGACGCGGAGCACTGTAGGAGGCAGATGAAGAGCCGGAAATACCGCCCGGAACGGGTTGTATAAGTGGAAGTTCCAACAACAATGTCATTTTTTTGTCAAAGCTTGTGGATTCTGTGCATTGACGAAACAGCTGGAAAAATATAAGATATAGCCAGGTTTGATAAATAATTAACATTCTGTTCATGAAAGGGCTGATTGAAGTATGAAGAACGAAACTGTGAGCAGCAGAGTCACTACTGCAGAGGAACTGAATGCAAAGCTGCAGCGTATGCGTAAGGCTCAGAAGGCATTTTCCTCCTTCTCCCAGGAAAAGGTGGATGAGATCTTCCGGGCAGCAGCCATGGCAGCCAACAAGGCAAGGATTCCGCTTGCAAAACTTGCAGTGGAGGAAACCGGGATGGGAGTCGCGGAGGATAAGGTAATCAAGAATCACTATGCCGCGGAGTACATCTACAATGCCTATCGCTCCACAAAGACCTGCGGCGTAATCGAAGAGGATGCGGCGGCAGGCATCAAAAAGATCGCGGAGCCGATCGGTCTGATCGCGGCTGTCATTCCGACGACAAACCCGACTTCCACGGCGATCTTCAAGACCCTGATCTGCTTAAAGACCAGGAACGCCATCGTGATCAGCCCCCATCCGAGGGCCAAGAAGAGCACGATCGAGGCGGCAAGGATTGTTTACGAGGCTGCGGTCAGGGCAGGTGCTCCGGAAGAGATCATCGGCTGGATCGATGAGCCGTCCCTGGAAATGACCAATATTGTCATGAAGGAGAGCGACTGCATCCTGGCGACCGGCGGTCCCGGCATGGTTCACGCCGCATATTCTTCCGGAAAACCGGCTCTGGGCGTAGGCGCGGGCAATACGCCTGTCATTATCGACAGCACGGCGGACATCCGGATGGCTGTCAGCTCCATCATTCACTCCAAGACCTTTGACAACGGCATGATCTGCGCGTCCGAGCAGTCCGTGACGGTTCTTGCGGACATCTATGATGAGGTACGTGCGGAGTTTGAGAGAAGGGGCTGCTATTTCCTTAAGGGCGGCGAGATTGCAAAGGTCGGCAATACCGTGATCGTCAACGGCTCCGTGAACGCGAAGATTGTCGGACAGAGCGCTTATAATATTGCAAAGCTTTCGGGCGTGGATGTGCCGGAGCGCACAAAGGTCCTGATCGGCGAAGTGACCAGCACGGATATCAGTGAGCCTTTTGCCCATGAGAAGCTCTCCCCGGTTCTTGCCATGTATAAGGCCCAGACCTTTGAGCAGGCGCTTGATATGGCGGAGCAGCTCGTGGAAGACGGAGGTCCCGGACATACCGCTTCCCTGTTTATCGATACGAACGAGAAAGAGAAGATGGCAGCCCATGCGGAACGCATGAACGCCTGCCGTATCGTTGTCAATTCGCCCTCCGCGCACGGCGGAATCGGTGATCTGTACAACTTCAGGCTTCTTCCCTCCCTGACCCTGGGCTGCGGCTCCTGGGGTGGCAATTCAATCTCCCACAATGTGGGCGTGATGGACCTTCTGAATATCAAGACAGTGGCTGAGAGGAGAGAGAATATGCTGTGGCTGAGACTTCCGGAAAAGGTGTACTTCAAGAGAGGATGCATGCCGACAGCCCTGGATGAGCTTGGCACCATCATGCATAAGAAGAAGTGCTTCATCGTAACCGATACCTTCCTCTACCAGAACGGCTATGTGAAGCCGATCGAGGAAAAGCTGGACCAGATGGGAATCCGCCATGCCTGCTTCTATGACGTGGCACCGGACCCGACGCTCCAGTGCGCGCAGGAAGGAACCAGACAGATGGCTTCCTTCGGACCGGACGTGATCATCGCCCTGGGCGGCGGTTCCGCCATGGACGCTGCCAAGATCATGTGGGTGATGTATGAGCATCCGGATGTGAACTTCGACGATATGGCCATGGATTTCATGGATATCCGCAAGCGTATCTATACCTTCCCGGAGATGGGAAAGAAGGCTTACTTTGTAGCCATCCCCACCTCTTCCGGAACCGGTTCCGAGGTTACGCCCTTCGCCATCATCACAGACGCGCAGACCGGGACAAAGTGGCCTCTGGCTGACTATGAGCTGCTGCCGGATATGGCGATCGTGGACGCGGACAATATGATGAACCAGCCGAAGGGCCTGACCAGCGCTTCCGGTATCGACGTCATGACCCATGCCCTGGAGGCATATGTGTCCGTGATGGCTTCCGATCTGACGGACGGCCTGGCCCTGCAGGCGACCAAGCTGGTCTTTGATTACCTTCCGTCCGCTTACGTGAACGGCGCGAAGGATCCGAAGGCAAGAGAGCACATGGCGATGGCTTCCACCCTCGCCGGAGAAGCATTTGCCAACGCCTTCCTGGGCCTGAATCACAGTATGGCCCATAAGCTCGGCGCTTACCACCACATTCCGCACGGAGTCGCGAACGCTCTGGTTCTCTGCTATGTAATGCGCTATAACGCGAACCCGGTTCCGGTGAAGATGGGAACCTTCCCGCAGTATGAGTATCCGCATGCCCTGGAGCGCTACTGCGATATCGCGAGATATAACGGTCTGGTCGGAAAAGATGATAATGAGACCTTTGATCTTCTGATCGACAAGCTGGAGGAACTGAAAAAGGTTATCGGAATCCCGGCTTCGATCCAGGAGTTCGGCGTGAAGGAGGAAGACTTCCTCGCAACGCTGGATGAGATGACGGA
>DGHP01000059.1 GCA_002392705.1 Lachnospiraceae bacterium UBA3845
TGACAAAAGATCCGCAGCGCCGGCCTGGGGCTTTAAAGGATCCGAAAAACGGATATCCGGTACGCATTGCCTGAAAAGAAGCGCAGACAGCCTGAAGAGAGGCATGAAGGCATGTTTTACGGAGGATTTAATCTATGAGAATCACAGAATGCAGAGTAAATCATCTTGAAAATCCGGTCGGATATGAGATGAGCGGCACCCGTTTTTCCTGGAAGGTTGAGGATGCGAAGGGAAAGAAGCAGAAAGAAGCCAGAATCCTGGTTGCCCTCAGCCCGGACTTTGAGAAGGCACTGACGGACACAGGCTGGACCGGGGATGCGGATTCTCTCTGCACGAGGGTTCCGGTGGAGCTTTTCCCCTTCACCCGCTATTACTGGCAGGTTCAGGTCCGGTCGGACGCGGGCGAGGAAGCCGTTTCGGACGTAAACTTTTTTGAAACGTCCAGAATGGACGAGGAATGGCACGCCTCCTGGATCGGCTGCGGAAAAAGCGGACGGAGTCCCATTTATTCGAAAAAGATCGAAGCGCAGAAACAGCTTAAGAGCGCCCGCCTTTCCATCTGCGGACTTGGACTCTATGAAGCGCGCATGAACGGGGAGAAGATTGGTGAGGAGCATCTTACTCCTTACTGCAATAACTATAATTCCTGGCTGCAGGTCCAGACTTATGACGTTACCGAACAGCTCGCAAGGGGCGGCCTTCTGAGCGTGGAACTGGGAGACGGCTGGTACGCCGGAAGGTTCGGCTTCAACGACCTGACCGGAAGGGGCTGTTACGGGGACAGCAGCAAGCTGATCGCGGAGATCCGCTGCGTGTATGAGGACGGAAGTGTTTGTTATATCGGAACGGATGAAAGCTGGACCCTGACATGGGGGAATATCACCTTCTCCAATATCTATGACGGTGAGCACAGGGATGACACGCTGCCGGAAGCGGCGCCTGAGCCGGCGAAGCTCTGCGAAGCCCCGAAGGGAAAACTGACGGCCCGGTATTCCCTGCCCGTGACGGTATGTGAGGAGTTTGAACCGAAAGAACTGATCCTCACGCCTGCAGGAGAAAAGGTATTTGACCTCGGACAGAATATCGCCGGCATCTTCCGGCTCCGGGTTCACGCGCCGGCGGGCACGAAGATCCGCCTGCAGGCGGGGGAAGTCCTGCAGCAGGGCAATTTCTACAATGAAAATCTGAGGACCGCCAGGGCGGAATACATCTATATTTCCGGCGGGGAAGAGACCGTCATCGAGCCGAAATTCACCTTCTACGGATACCGCTATATGAAGGTGGAGGGGATCGATGATCTGAAAAAGAGCGATTTTACAGGCCTCGCCCTTAGCAGTAAACTGCAGCGGACGGGCTCTCTGAAGACAGGAAATGAACTGATCGACCGTCTCATCCTCAACACGGAATGGAGCATGAAGGACAATTTCATCGATGTTCCGACCGACTGCCCGCAGAGGGACGAGAGGATGGGCTGGACGGGAGACGCGCAGGTCTTTTCGCCCACAGCCATTCTGACGGCGGATACTTACGCATTTTACCGCAAATACCTTCATGATATGGCAACCGAGCAGGCGGATAAGGACGGAATGGTTCCGGACGTGATCCCTTCCTTCGGGGTGGAGAGCTGCGCCTGCGCCTGGGGCGACGCTGCCGCGATTATCCCATGGCATCTGTATGAGACATACGGGGACAGGGAGATTCTCGCAGAACAGTACCGGAGCATGAAGGACTGGGTGGACTATATTGCCTCTGTCGACAGGGACAATCACGGCTGGTGGCACCAGTTCCACTACGGAGACTGGCTGGCTCTGGACGGCGTCGGCGGCGTGGACGGCGTAAAAGGCGGAACCGAGGACGCTTTCGTCGCAGCGGTCTATTACATGTACAGCACGGAGATTGTGGCAAAAGCCGCGGCAGTGCTGGGAAAAGATGCGGAAGCAGAGGAATACGCTGAACGGGCGGCGAAGATCCGCGCTGATATCGTGGATGAGTATTATTCCGCGAACGGCAGATGCGTTGCGGATACGCAGACAGGAAACCTGCTTTCACTGAGGCATCATCTGGGGCCGGATCCCTTAAGATGCGGGGAGCGTCTGACTGCTCTTCTCAAAGAAAACAAAGGACTGCTCCGGACCGGCTTTATCGGCCTTCCGATCCTGGCCGAGGAGCTGTCAGCCATCGGGCGCAGCGACCTGGCCTATAATATTCTTTTTAACGAAGATTATCCGGGCTGGATCTACGAGATCCGCCTCGGCGCGACGACCATATGGGAGAGATGGAATTCCATGCTGGCGGACGGGAGCGTCTCATCAACCGGCATGAACTCCTTCAACCATTATTCCTACGGCTCCATCGTGCAGTGGATCTACGAGCGGGCGGCAGGCCTGCGCGCAGACCGGGAGATCCCGGGATCCCGCAGGATGATCATCGCTCCTCAGACCGACTGGAGGCTTCACAGGATCAACGCTTCCTACGACTCTCCCGCAGGAAAATGGGAGAGCGGCTGGGAGATCCTGGATCCTAAGCATATCCGGGTTCATGCCGCCGTTCCCTTCGGCTGCAGCGCATCACTGACCCTGCCGGCCGCGGATGAAGCCATCCTGAAAGAATGTGCCGGAAAATACGGGCTCAGAACCGAAGACGGGAAGGCGGAGCTTGAAGCGGGCAGCTATGACTTCTGCTATGAGACATCGGAGCCCCTTCGGACGGTCCTGAACGCGGACAGTCCGATCACGGAAGTGTTCGGCCGGCCGGAAGCCCGGGCCTTCCTTGAAAAGCGCGGAATCGGGATCAACTATTTCCCGGATCAGGCCAGACATCTTTCCGTCAGAGAGATCAGCAAATTCTGGGCGAAGGTGGACGATGCGCTCGTGAAGCTCTTTGATGAAGAGCTGAGCAAACTGTAAAGTGAAGTGTACCAATTTGAATGTATTTATAGTCTGTTCAGAATTGATTTTTTGCGGTATTATATCTTCAAATCGCAAAGCGAAAGGACATAGATTGAGATGAAAGCATTATACAATAACGGTGAAGTCAAGAACCTGGCTCCCGAAGAAGAGAATCACGTTATCAGGCATACGGCGGCGCATATCATGGCCCAGGCCATCCTGCGTCTCCATCCCCAGGCAAAGTTTGCCTACGGACCGGCCACGGAACGCGGATTCTACTACGACGTGGATCTGGGGGAGGAAAAACTCTCAGACGAAGATCTGGCCGCGATCGAGGCGGAGATGGCGAAGATCACAAAAGAAAACCTTCCCATCAAAACCTACGAGCTTCCCCGCGACGAGGCCATCAAGCTGATGGAGAGCAGGGGAGAGATCTACAAGGTAGAGCATATCGGAGACCTGGAGCCCGACGCCCGGATCACCTTCTACCAGCAGGGCGATTACATCGATATGTGCGTCGGCCCGCACCTGACCTACACCAAAGCTCTGAAGGCCTTCAAGATCACGGGACAGTCCGGCGCTTACTGGAAGAACAACAGCGAGAACAAGATGCTTACCCGCATCAACGGTGTTGCCTTCCATAACGCGGAGGAACTGCAGGCCTGGGAGAAGGAACAGGAGGAAGCGAGAGCGCGCGACCACCGCAGGATCGGCAAAGAGATGCAGCTGTTCATGACAGACGACCTGGTAGGAAAAGGTCTTCCCATGTTCCTGCCCAAAGGCTATGTGCTCTGGCAGATCCTTGAGAACTACATCAAGGACAAGGAACGCCGCCTGGGATATCTGCATGTCATGACTCCCTGCATCGGTACGGTAGATCTTTACAGGACCTCCGGTCATTGGGAGCACTATAAGGAGAACATGTTCCCGGCCATGGTCATGGAGGGCGAGGAATATGTCCTCAGACCGATGAACTGCCCGCACCATATGCGGATCTACGCCAACCAGCCCAGGTCCTACCGGAATCTTCCGCTGCGCATAGCCGAGATCGCCCACGACTTCCGCTATGAGTCGTCCGGAACCCTGAAGGGGATCGAGCGCGGCAGACATTTCTGCCAGAACGACGCCCATCTGTTTGTGACACCCGAACAGATCAAGTCCGAGATCGCCAGCGTGTGCGACCTGATCTTCGATGCCTATAAGGATTTCAACATCACGGATTACCGCTGCGTGCTGTCGCTGCGCGATCCGGCCGACAAGAAGAAGTATCATGATGACGATGAGATGTGGAACACCGCCGAGGATGCTCTGCGCCAGGTTCTGAACGAGCTGAAGATCGACTATACCGAGGAGATCGGCGAGGCGGCTTTCTACGGACCGAAGCTCGACGTCAACGTGAAGCCGGCGGTCGGAGCCGAGTACACCCTGTCCACCTGCCAGCTGGATTTCTGCCTCCCGGCAAAGTTCAACCTTACCTATGTGGATCAGGACGGAACGGAGAAGACTCCTGTAGTTATCCACCGCGCGATCCTGGGTTCCCTGGACCGTTTCATGGCTTACCTCATCGAGGAAACCAAGGGACGTTTCCCGGTATGGCTTGCACCTGTCCAGGTCAAGGTCCTTCCGGTTTCCGAGAAATATATGGACTATTCGACCAGTGTGCTGAACAGGCTTCTGGATGCGGGAATCCGCGCCGAGCTGGATGAGAGAAATGAGAAGATCGGATATAAGATCCGTGAAGCCCAGCAGGTCGAACATGTTCCCTATATGCTGGTTCTCGGGCAGAAGGAGAGCGAAGCCGGCAACATTACCTTCCGCAACAGGGACACCGGAGAGAGCGAATCCTCTTCTCTTGAAGAATTTATCGCCATGATTAAAGGGTAATAACTACTGTATACGGACAGAAACAGCCGGCGGAGATCGCCACGGTTAAAGGTTAAAAATTTACTGGCTACGGACAAAAACAGCCGGCAGCGCCGGTGCGCAGCACAGAAAAGAAAGGAGAAAATCGATGAAACGCAAAGGATTCAGCAAATGGTTTGCCGCTGCAGGGATGCTGCTGGCAATGCTTCTGGCACTGACAATCAGCACATTTGCTGGTGACGGAATTGACTTCTATTTCGATTCACAGGGTTACGGCAAGGATATCGGGGTGATTTCAACCTCTTTCATGCCGGGAGATCTTCTTCCCAATGCTTTTCTCTTGGATTATAATCCGACCGCTCCGGGCTGCAGATTCAGAGCATGGTCGCTTTCTCCGAATTCAGATATGTGGGCCGGCGATAAAGTCCTCACGACCCCAAAGGGCGGAACCCTCCGTCTCTATGCCCGCTGGGATGTCTCGGATGTGACTTACAGATTCCATGGCAACGGCGCCACTGGCGGAGCCATCAACGATATTCTCTGCGCGGGCGGAAAATCGATCACCCTGCCTTCAGGAGCCGCATTCACAAGACCCGGCTACAGCTTCCGGAACTGGACAACGAACGCGGACGGAACAGGCACAGCCTATAACGCCGGCCAGTCGATCACGTTCGACATGAGCCAGATTCCCGTAGAAACCGTAACCCATGACGTAATTACTCTGTACGCCCAGTGGAACGGAACCGGTCCGGTTATCCCGACTCCGAGCCAGTTTACCCCGGCTTCCAATATCATCTATTTGACCGGCGTCAACCGCAACAGCAGGAAGCTGGTTCTCCGCTGGCAGCCGGTTGCCGGCGCATCCGGTTATGAAGTGACCGTGAAATGCCAAGGCAAGAAGGATGTCTACGAGGTAACCAATACGAAGCTGAGAGTCACGAACGTCCGCGGAATGTCGATCAGAAACAAGACCGTAAAATACAAAATCCGCGCCTATCAGCTCATGAACGGATATAAATACTATATCGCAAGATCTGCTCAGGGAATCAGCTACTGATCCGGAAGGGCCGAGGGCCTGCACCATCAGGTGCAGTCAGAGGCAGATTGATCCATACAATGCTGCACAGTAATCAGAAACGGATCAGCCCATACAAAGTTATACAGTAACCATAAGCGGGGGAGCGCCGAGAGGCGCTCTCCTTTTTATGCGATAAAGCCCGAAAGCGGCTGCCATGCCTGCATGAGCAGACATTTGAGGGCTGACGGACTTCGGGCAGCTCTGGCAGCACACAAACCTCCGCGCAATAATTCGAAATATTGCGATTTCGAAGTTAAATAAATCAGTAGAGAAAACGGTTTCGAACACAAAAAATCTGTGTTTTCCGAAAAAACGCAGCCACTGCATTATACATAATAGACAAATAGCGGAGAATAATATTGATAATATTGACGAAAGAACGAATTCAAAAAATCAAGAGAAGCAAGAATTCGAAAAAGTTAAGCAAGATTCCAAAAGCCATGACAAAAAGGAGATGCTACCATATTCTCATCAGATCGTAACAATTTGAAACAGAAATGATCTTTACAGTAATTGTTTTATGAGCGTACACGCTCGCACCAGACCGTAAGAGGGAGGGACCAGTTATGAAAAAGATTTTGGCAGCGACATTAGCTCTGGCTCTGACAGCCGCCCCGATGATGACTGCATTTGCAGAGGATGCGGCGGAAGAACCGATTACCCTGACTGTTTTCCGCGGCGACCCGGGCGATCAGCCGGCGGACGACAACAAGATCTATCAGAAGATCAAGGATGAGTTCGGCGTATCCTTCGAATTCGAATTCCTGGCCGGCGACCTCGATGAGAAGCTCGGCATGATGATCGCGGGCGAAGATTATCCGGACCTTTTTGACGGCGGCAACAGTGCGGATCTTCTGATCCAGAACGGAGCCCTGATCAACCTTCTTGACTATGTAAGCCCGGAGAAGACCCCGAGACTGTGGGCTCACATCGAGCCGCAGAAGGCAAGGCTGATCACACAGGATGAGGATGGGAACGATGCCCTTTACATCATTCCGAACTATGGCCTGGCAGACGGCGAGCAGATCGTCAACTCCGTCAACGGTCCCGCATTCTTCATCCAGAAGCAGGTTCTGGAATGGGCGGGTTATCCGCAGATCCATACCCTGAACGAGTATTTCGATCTTCTGGACAGCTTCATCGAAGCGAACCCCACAGATGAGAACGGCACTCCCTATACCGGATTTGATATTCTCTGCGAAGACTGGCGTCATTTCTGCCTGATCAACCCAGTTCAGCACCTGATGGGACGCCCGAACGACGGCGAAGTCCTGGTTGATGTGAATTCGGATGATTTCCATACCGAAACCTTCATCGACAAGCCCTACGCGAAGCCCTACTACAAGAAACTGAACGAAGAGTTCCACAAAGGCCTGATCAGCAAGGACACCTTCGTCATGAACTATGACCAGTACATCGCTGCTCTTTCCAGCGGCACCGTCCTTGGCATGTTCGACCAGACATGGGACTTCAACACCGCAACCTTCGCCCTTCAGGACGCGAAGATGTACAAGAACACCTATGTAGCGCTGGGTCTTGTCTATGATCCGGAATACGTGGACGGCAAAGAGATCGAAGAACACTATGTAAACGGCTCCCTTCCGAATGTAAACCGCGGTTTTGGTATCTCCGTCAACTGCGAGTGCCCGGAGCGCATCGTCAACATGTGGGAAGAGATGATGTCCGATGAATGGCAGCTGCTCTTCAACTGGGGCGTTGAGGGCGAGGATTACTCCATCGAGAACGGCCGCCTGGTCATGACCACCGAGCAGTATGAGAATACCCTGAACAACAACTGGAAGCTTCACAACAAGGCAGAAGCATTTACCCAGAGCAGCCCGAAGAAGCAGGGCTACATCATGGACGGCGAGCTTGCAGGAAACTGCTGGGAGCCGGCCAATCAGCCTGAGATCGTATTCGGCCAGATGAACGATTATGATAAGGATTTCCTGGAGCATTACGGCTATCAGAAATTCGCTGATTTCGTAAATCCTCCGATCGAGCTGGCGCCTTACGGCGAAGCATGGCAGATCGACTACACGCCGGTCGATGTTGACCATCAGGACTTCCTGGATATCCAGGACAAGTACCTTCCGGAACTGATCATGTGCGAGCCGGATGAGTTCGACGCCCTCTGGGATGAGTTCGTCGAGGAGATCACTCCGTCCGCCACCGTATTCGGAGAATATATGTGGGAAGCCGTACAGGCTGAGGCAGCAAAGGTTCTCGAAAACGAATGATCCATTCATGAATCCTGAGGAGGGGAGAGAGCTTTGATCTCTCCCCTCTGTATTTGACGAGGGGACACCGGAGAATCTGCGCCCGGAAGCATCCGGCCCGGCGGGGGGGATCCGGCCGGATGCTGATTCGGGGCGCCGGGGATGGAGACGAGTCAGACAGGAAGATATTCGCGGAGGGTGAGCGCATGAACAAGATTCAGACTGCCGGCACAGGGGCCGGAGCGAAGAAAAAGAAAAGCTTCTTTGGTAAACTCGGAAGACAATGGCAGCTCCTTGTCATGTCGCTGCCGATGCTGATCTACGTCCTGATCTTCAACTACGGACCCATGTGGGGGTGGATCACGGCTTTTCAGGACTATAAGCCCAAACAGGGAATCACGGGAAGCAAGTTCGTCGGCCTGAAGAATTTCAAGTGGCTGTTCGGAAGGGATGATTTCCTCAACAGCGTGCGGAATACCCTGGCCATGAGCGTCATCAACCTGGTTCTGGGAACCGTCGCCGCCATCGTGCTGGCCATCCTCCTGAACGAGGTCATGAACACCTTCTTCAAGCGCACCGTCCAGACAGTCACCTACCTGCCCCATTTCCTCAGTATGGTCATCGTCGTCGGCATGGCCCAGAATATCTTCGCCAGCAACGGCCCGATCAACAACCTGCTGATGAACATCGGTCTCATCAAGGAGCCCCTGTTCTTCCTGGGAGAGAGCAAATATTTCTGGTGGCTGGTCGGCTTCATCAATGTCTGGAAGGAAGTCGGCTGGAACACGATCATTTACAT